>DRBW01000184.1 GCA_011042705.1 Caldifarciminota bacterium | reverse complement strand
ACGTTGATGGGAGTGTCGGATATCCTGTTGTAGGACTTAACTGGAGCTCCCCTTCTCTCCGGACCGTATTCGGGGAAGGCCTGAACATACTTGCCCTTCTGGATCAGAGCCTCCCCCAGAAGCAGAGCAGCCGTTTTGGCTCCAAGACCTCCTCGTCCGTGCCATCTTATCTCAAAAACCTTTTTCACTTCGCCTCTCCTTTTATTGAGACTTGTAAATTGGTAAAAATTATAATCCTCGCCATAATTCCTGTCAACTCAAGGAATTCAGCAGCCGCCAGAACAGGCAAGGCCACCGAAACCCCTACGATTAATTTCTTCTGCCGGGACGAATCTCGATCCCCACATGTGTTTATTTTGAAGGATAACCTCCGCAAGAGAATGCCAGAAGGAATTTCAGAACTTGACAAAGTCGAGCCCTCTATCCGATACTTCAAAATAAGCCATGCTCAAGGTCAAGGATGTGATGAGAAAAAATGTGGTGGCGGTGTCTTCCTTCACGCCGCTCGTGGGTCTCCTGGAACTCGTGAAGCAGACTAACCACCGCTGTTTCCCCGTCACCGAGGAGTCCAGATTCAAGGGGATGATATGCATCGAGGACATCATGAAAGTGTTCTATCCCTATCTTCCCACCATCGAGAAATACAGGAGCCTCATGCCCTTTTACAAGGAAGATCTGGAAAATGACCTCCTCAACGTGGAAGTGGATCCAGAACTCATTGACCTTCTCATGGTCGAAGACATCATGAATTTCGACGTGCCCACGGTCTCCGAGGATGATGACCTGGAAAACGCTTACAGGACCCTGAAAAATTCAAGACTGTCCGTGCTTCCCGTTGTTAGAGGCGACGAACTCATCGGGGTAATAGGCCTTTTCGACATAATCTATTACCTCCTGAAAAAGAAAGGAATAAATGGCTAACGCCATCCTCGTCTCGGGACTCATCTTCCTCTTCGGACTGGCTTTCTCGAAGATACTGGAGAAGTTCAAACTTCCGGCAGTCACGTCCTATCTGATCGCTGGCGTGATAATGGGTCCCTACGTTCTGAACCTCGTCCCCGTCAAATTGATAAACTTAACGACCCTCGTGGCGAACGTCATCCTCAGCATCGTGGCCTTTTCTCTGGGAAGGACTTTTACCAAAAAGCAGATAGAGACGATTGGAAAGGCCGTAATGCTGATATCCTGGGGGGAGGTGCTCGGGGCCTTTCTCCTGGTTTCCATCGTGCTCTATCTCGCGGGAATGCCCCTCTATACCGCCATACTTTTCGGGGGAATCGCGCCTGCCACCGCGCCGGCTGCCACCATAATGGTGATCAGGGAATACAGGGCGAAGGGCATCTTCACAGAGACCCTTCTCGGAGTGGTCGCCATCGACGATGCGTGGGGCATAATGGTCTTCGCCCTCGCCGAGTCCGTTGCCAAGGTCCTCGTCCTCCCGGGAGTGAGCGGAAGCATAATAATTCACAGCCTCATCTTCTCCCTCGTTCACATAGTGGGAGCTCTCGCCCTGGGAGCCGTCCTGGGAGTGCTTCTCGCCCTGGGCAGCAAACTGGTGAAAAACGAGACCAACATCCTGCTACTGGTTTTCGGCTTTATCCTTTTGAACACGGGCCTGGCGCTGCACTTCAACCTGTCCGACCTGCTCGCCAACATGGCCCTCGGAGCCGTTCTCGCCAACATCAAGTCTGACCAGATCTACTTCAACGTCCTGAAGAGGATAGATTGGCCCCTTTATGTCTATTTCTTTGTGCTGACGGGGTCCAGCCTGGAGATACCCCTCCTCAAACACATGGGCTTCTTCGGACTCCTTTATCTAATTTCCCGACCTCTCGGAGAATACATAGGTGCCTTCACAGGAGCCCTCATAGGGAAAATGGAAAAAAAGATAAGGAACTACATAGGGCTCGGCCTCGTGCCACAGGCCGGCGTGGCACTCGGCCTCGCCATACTCGTTAGAAACGAATTCCAGAACACCATTGGGCCCGCCTTCCTGACGACGATCGTGGCCACCACCATTCTTTACGAGGTTTTCGGTCCCCTCTTCACGAAATACGCCCTTCAGAAAACGGGCGAGATCTACACGGGCTAAATCTTCTCAGGACTTGACTATTTCCCAGGTCACCTCTTCGGAATCGAGGCTGAGAACCTCCGTCGAATCGTCCTCGTACTGGACCTTGAAGGTCCCGAAGAGCACGTTGAGCTCAACCACCCTGCCCACTCCCTTCTGTGTCTCCACCATGGAGCCGGGCTGGGGAAGCTTCTTCGAAAGCTCCTCGTAAACGGGGAGCTCAAAACGCAGGCAGCACAGCAACCTGCCGCATAAACCCGATAGCTTTTCGGGGGCGGCGAACAGATACTGCTGCCTCGCTATGTCCAGAGTTATTGAGGGTATCTCCTTCAGGAACACCCTGCAGCAGAGTTCCCGGCCACATATCCCTATGCCACCAATCTCCCTTGCATAGTCTCTGGCGCCGATCTGTTCGAAATCCACCCTCACGTGCAACACCTTGGCAAGTCGGGCCGCCAGCTTGCTCAGGTTGTGTCTCTTCTCCGCTATGTAATTGAGGGAAAGGCTGCCCACCACCGTGTCCAGCTTGCCGTTCACCAGCTTGATATCGTTCAACCCCTCCTTGAAGAGGTATGCCTTTACGATGTTTTTCATAAGCCTCAGGACTCTCTCGTGCGAGACGGGAACAAGCTCTATCACCTCTTTTTTCGCGGGCCTATCGGAAATCCCCCTTATTTTAACCACGACGGGGTGCTCCATCCCCTCGGCCATGAGCTGACCGAAGGTGCCGGGAACGATCTCCAGGTGTTTTTTGATTATAAACCTCTCGAATCCTCCTCCTACAACGGAGACTTCAAGAGAATCCCTCTCCCTCGAAGCTACCTTTTTGTCGGCTTTCCTTCCTTTGCCCTTAAAAAACTTCCTCATCTCCGCATCTTCCTCTTTTTTCTCACTCCCTTGATCTCCCTCAGGGCATCCCTGTAAAGGGCGGCTTTTTCAAACTCGAGAAGGGCAGCAGCCGTCTGCATCCTCCTCTCAAGCTCCTCCACAAGTTTAAACCTGTCGAGGCTCCTCTTCAACTCCGCTATCTCCCGACGGACGTCCTCCTCGTCGGACTTAAGGATCCTCTCGTCGGCGACCTTCGTTGTCAGAAGCACTTCCTGTACCGATTTCCTTATCGTCCTGGGCTTTATGCCGTGTTTCCTGTTATACTCTATCTGCAGCCTCCTCCTTCTTTCCGTCTCCTCAATGGCCTTTCTCATGGCCTCAGAGATCTCGTCAGCATACATTATAACTTCGCCCGCCGCGTTCCTCGCTGCCCTTCCCACGGTCTGTATGAGCGCGGTCTCAGACCTCAAAAAGCCGGTCTTGTCAGCGTCGGTGATGATCACAAGCGACACCTCGGGGAGGTCGAGGCCCTCTCTTAAGAGGTTAACGCCGACGAGAACGTCGAAATTTCCGAGCCTCAGTCCCCTCAGAATCTCCACCCTCTCTATTGCATCTATTTCAGAATGAAGGTAGCGAACCCTGAAACCCGCTCCGAGAAGGTATTCCGAGAGGTCTTCGGCCATCCTCTTGGTCAGGGTCGTTATCAGGACCCTCTCGCCCTTCTCGACCCTCTTGCGGATCTCCTCGATCATGTCGTCGACCTGATGCTCCGTGGGTTTGACGGTGATCTTAGGATCGACAAGACCCGTGGGCCTTATGATCTGCTCCACCACAAGGCCCTTCGAGACTTTGAGCTCGTAAGGACCAGGCGTGGCCGACATGAAAATCACCTTATCCCAGAGCTCCTCGAGCTCCTCGAATTTGAGTGGCCTGTTGTCGAGAGCCGATGGAAGCCTGAAACCATACTCCACAAGAGTCAATTTTCTGGACCGGTCCCCGAGGTACATCCCCTGAAGCTGAGGGACCGTCACGTGGGATTCGTCGATAATCATGAGGAAGTCGTCGGGAAAGTAGTCGATGAGACAGGCCGGCCTCTGCCCCGGCTTTCTCCCCGAAAGATGCCTGGAGTAGTTTTCGATACCGGGGCAATAGCCTATCTCCCTGAGCATCTCCAGGTCAAACTTGGTCCGCTGTTCGAGCCTCTGAGCCTCGAGAAGTTTGCCCTGGCTTCTGAGTTCCCGGAGCCTCTCCTCAAGCTCCTTCTCGATCGACTTTATCGCCTCCTCGAGCCTGGGGCGGGTGGTCACCCAGTGGCCGGCGGGATATATGGCAACTCTCTCTTTTTCCTCTATAAGCTCTCCCGTCAGGGGATCCACGACCCTTATCCTGTCCACCACGTCCCCGAAAAATTCGATTCTCACGAGATGCTCCTCGTAGGCAGGTATCAGCTCCACAACGTCACCCCTCACCCTGAAATTGCCCCTCTTCAATTCGATGTCGTTTCTGGTGTATTGAATGTCCAGCAGGCGGCTCAGAAGCTCATCCCTATCGTGCTCCTCGCCCCGTTTCACAACGACGAAGAGCTTGCGAACCTCCTCGGGGTCGCCCAACCCGTAAATGGCGGAGACCGAAGCCACTATTATCACGTCGTCCCTCTCGAAAAGAGATTGGGTGGCCCTGAGCCTCAGCCTCTCTATGTCATCGTTGATGGTGGCCTCCTTCTCGATATAGGTGTCGGTCTCGGGGATGTAAGCCTCGGGGAGATAGTAGTCGTAGTAGGAGATGAAATACTCCACTGCGTTATGCGGGAAAAGGGCCTTTAGCTCTCCGTAAAGCTGGGCCGCCAGTGTCTTGTTATGGGAAATTATCAGCGTCGGCCTGCCGTAATTGGCGATGACATTTGCGATGGTGAAGGTCTTGCCCGAACCGGTAACCCCCAGGAGAACCTGAAATTTCACACCCCTCTTCAGGTTCTCCGTCAGTTCCCCGATCGCCTTCGGCTGATCTCCCGCCGGTTTATAGGGTGCCACGAGTTTGAATTCAGCCATCGGCATATTAATAATACCCCTTCCTCAGGAGGTCAAGCCCACCTTTTCCTTGAAATCACGCCGGCTTTCTGTCAAAATAAATCGGTGAAAAACCAAGGGGGTCAAAGATGAACTATATCCTGTTCTTCCTCGTCCTTCTGGGGCCCAGAAGGCCCGAGAGCGTTCTTTGTACCGAAAAGGGCATCTTCGTCTCCGACATAGGGGAGTTCGGCTCTTTTCCCGACGGAAAGATCTTCATCTTCAAGGGGGATTCGGTAAAGGTCTACGCCGACAGCCTGATGGATCCCAAGGGGCTGGCCTACTTCGGGGACAAACTATACGTGGCCGACAAAGACAGGATCTGGGAGATAACGGACAGCACCAGAACGATCTGTGTCGCCCCCGATTCCTTCCCCACAAGGCCCGAATTTCTCAACGACCTCGCCGTCGATAGCGCCGGGAACCTGTACGTATCCGACACCTGGAAGGGTGTTGTCTTTAAAATAGACACGACGGGCAGAACATCAGTGTTTGCGGAGGTTCCAAACCCCAACGGCCTCGCCTGGCAGGACGAAAAGCTCTACTGCGTGAGTTTCACAAAACCTGGAGGGCTATACCTGATAAAAAATGGATCTGTCAGTCATATATTCAGTTCAGAAGACATAAACGGCGCCGATGGCCTCGCCATAAGGAAAGGCAGGGCCTATATCAGCGGTTATAACTCCGGCAAAGTGATTGAGGTGATCCTGGAAGACAAAAGGGCGATAAACCCGAAGGTCATCAGAGAAAGCCTCACCACACCTGCCGACATCTGCCTGAGCGCCACCGGAGACACGCTCTACATCCCTCTTCTGCAGAAGGGCAAAATCGTCACCGTGGAGCTGAAAAAATAGCTCAGAAATCGAGAAGGTTCAGCCTGCCAGACTTTACTCTACGGGCATTTATCTCCGTCCTGAGAAGGAAGAGCTCCAGCGTGTTCTCCACTATTCCCCCGAAGAGATGACCCCCGGCCACGCTGTGATCTCCGAAGGCAAGAGCAGCGTGGATGTGAAAAGAACCCTCTCTACCGGGAATTAAAGAGCCAGACAGGCTAACCACTTCTCCGGCCTCTTCGAATTTCTTCCTCCTGTACTCCTGACCATCGAAATATCCCAGCTCCGCATCCTTCAACATCCCGGCTGCAGAGAGTATGATGTAAAAACCTTCCTCTCCGAGGAGCCCTATGAGGCCTCCGGGAAAATCCTCCCCTCTTTCATACCTGATGACAATCACATCGCCCGCTTTTTTGAGAATCATTTTCAACTCCTTTTTCGCTATTATAGCATGTCCTCGTCTCAGCGTCAAAATCCTTTGCACTTTTCAAGAATCCTTGCATTATGCAAAGGAAAAGACTTTCCATGGAGGGTAAAAAGCTCAAAAACGATGGCAGGGGCTTTGCATTCTATTCTTTTAAATGGCTATAGAATCCGTTGAACTCGGGGAGGGAGCCCTCCGTATACTGGGCGCATACTATTTGCGCCGCTTCTCCGAAAAGGGGAAGGCGGAGACCCCTCTGGAACTATTCGCGAGAATCGCCAGAAAGATCTCCGAGGGGGAGCTGATAAGGGGAGGACCTGCTGACGCCGAGTACTACGAGGGAGTCTTCCTCTCCCTCATGACCGGCATGAAGTTCATCCCCTCGCCCCAGATAATGCTGAACGCTGGATCCCGGGAGCCGTGTCTCCTTTCGTGCGTGGGTTTCAGAATTCCACTGGATTCAGCCGCTGATCTCTTCGACGTTCTCGAAAGAGCCACCTCTGCGGCGAAAAAAGGCTGTCAGGTAGCCCTGAGATTGAAGGCCGAGAGGGAAACCACGGGACCGGGAAACCTGGCAGGTAGCGTGGCGGGTTTGCTGGAAGGCTTCATAGAGAGGCCATCTTCCGTCTCCATCTCTCTGGACCTCGAGAGTTTCTCCGCCTTCAGGTTTTTCCGTGACCACAACCCGCTGTCAACTCCCCATCTGACGGCCTACGCACAGATATCGGGACGTTTTCTCAGCGCGCTCAAACGGGGAGGCCGCATAGAACTCCTCACAGAGGAAGGTGCTATGAGGAGGGTTCGGGCCGAAACCCTTCTCTCAGAGCTTCTCACCATGACCAGGAGAACGGGCTTCCCCTCTTACTTTCTGAATCGGGGAACCTGGAGAGGAATAAGGGAGACGGCCCCAACGCCCTGTGGAGATAATTTCCCGGGGCACGGACAGGGGTGTGTCTCGGGCAGCATAAACCTGTCCCGATGTCTGAAAGAGAAAGGGGAAAAGACCGTGCTGGACTGGGAAGAGCTTTCCGACACGGTCCGAAATTCACTCCGGTTTCTGGTGGACGCCTATGAGATCTCTATCGGACCAGAAGGAGAAAGACCTCACGGCGAACCGATCAGGCTATCGCTTGGGGTGATCGGCTTCGGAGAAGTGCTCCTGAAGATGGGCATTCCCTACGAATCGGGAGAAACCTTGAGAATAGCCGAAGAGATAGCCTCTTTCATCAAGAAGGAGGCGCTGAAGGAGTTCCACAGGCTCGAGGAAGAAGCAGGAGAGAGGGAAAAAGTACTGCTCGGCCTCGTGCCCGGCGCCGAAGCAGCGGTGATCGCCGGGACAAGTCCGGGACTGGAGCCCGGCTCATGCCTCCTCATCCTCCTGCACAGGCTCTCTGGCCGAAGCGGTACCCTCGACTTCGAACACGTCTTCGGAGGGGATCTCCGGATAATCGACCTCCTGACAAAAGAGTATATCGATGCCCTCCTTAGCACAGGCAGGACGGGGGACGCCAGAAACGTGAGCGATGAGGTAAAGGCGCTGCTGCCCTCGCCCTACGATGTGGACCCGCTTTTTCACATGAAACTCCAATCGGTCTTTCAAAGGCACTTTGACGGCGGGGTTTTCAAGAACATACCTTCGCCCGAGAGCGAGGAAGACATGGCCGAGCTCTTTTTATCCGCCCTGAAACTTGATCTCAAGACCATTCACTTCATGCCTCAACTGAGGCCCGGGGGTCGGTTTGACATCGAGGAGCTGTTTTACGATCCCTTCAGATGTGAGGGGACCGGCATTTCGCTGTCAAAAGAGGAAAAGGGGGAGAACCGGAGATGAAACTCTTCAGAAAATTTGCTCTGGCCCTTTCGATGCTCCTATTGCTCGTCGGAGCGGGGCTGCTTCTATCCAGTAACATCTCATTAAAGAGGCACGTACTTCTCTTCAATTACCTCCTCCTCAAACGGGAGTCGGAGGCCGCCTATAATTCCGTAAAGAAGGTCTATCTCGAGAACAGAGGGGCTGGCCTCGAGCGCCTTCGAAAACTCGCCCTTGAGGAACTGAAAAGGAATGACGCCAAGTTTTTTGTGGTCGATGAAGCAGGAAAGATCATTCAAGCTCCCGACGAGATGCACAAGCTCATAGGGAGCCACGTCACAGTAGACCTGAGGGGGGAAAAGTTCAGGGAAATAGAACCCTTCACCATGGAATCCCCTCTGGACGGGAAGTCCCTGAAAGTCTCGCTAAGGTACTTCCCTCCTCTGAAATGGTATGTGGGGAGCATCACTGACGAGGGAAAGGTTCTGGGTCCGATTCATTTTGAGAAAAACCTGGCTGTCTCATCGATCCTCCTCGCCCTTCTCTTCTTGCTGATCTCACTGCTTTACCTGACGCGAAACATCTTTGTCAAACCTCTCTCTAAACTCGCGAGCTCCATCAGATTCCTTCAGGAGGGAAAACAGCCGGCGTCCGGAATCACCGCCAGAAAAGACATATTCGGAGAGATCGCCAGGCGTTTCAGCAGATTGACCAGAAATCTCGACATAAGGGAGAAGAGACTACAGGGCATAGGCAGGCTCGTCCTCGAGCTCATTTACGAGGAAGACGAGAATAAATTTCTGAAAAAGACGGCCGAGGAGACACAGAAACTCTTCGAGGCAGACCTCGCCCTGATCGCCGTCAAGACGCCCGGTGAGAGGGAGATGTTGATCAAAGCAGCGGCGGGGCTGAATGCCGAATCCTTCGCGGGGAAGAAGTTCAAAATAGAAGAGATCCCTGTTCTCGACAGCGTCCTGAGCGGTGGAATAACGCTCAGAGAGCCCGTGAGGGAAGATCACTTTGGACTGGAGTTAAAAGGCGGAACCATAATGGCCTCACCGCTTAAGAGCGGGGAGAGAATCCTCGGATGCATAGCTGTTATACGCAGGGAACGGGATTCATTCACACGGGACGACCTTCATTATCTGCGGGTCTTCGCCAATAACGTCGCCCTCGCATACATAAAGTCCATATCTCACAGCGAGCTCAAAAGTCTCATAAAGATATCAAAGAGACTCCGTGCCGAACTCGACCTGAGCAAAGTATTTATGGAGGTGGATCTGGCCGCACGGGGCCTACTCGGAGCTGACATAATCGAGATATGGATGTATGGTGACGGCCGTCCGAACAGGATCTTCACCACCGATACCGAAAAGGTCCTGGACTCTGATGAATTCAGAGAATTTGCCGAGGAAACGGGCAGAAAACTGATGGCTGAGGGCGAGCCCATCTGCTTCGAGGAGATCCCTCTCAGGAGATCGGCCAGAGGCACGGGCTTCCCCAGGTCAGCGCTCTTCGTCCCTCTCTATGAAAGGGAAATAACAACCGGACATCTTGACATCTATCACCTGCGGAGGCGACGTTATGCCAGGGAAGAGATAGAGCTCGCGCAGGCTCTCGGAGATCAGATCTCCATCGCTCTGATGAACTCCAGAATCCTGAAAAACCTGGAGGAGCACAGGAAACAGCTCTCCCTATTGCTCGATATATCCCAGAGCTTCACCCGTGGAGAGGAACTGCAGGACATACTCGAAAAGTCTCTTACCCTCAGCAAGGACCTGCTCGGGATGGACGCCGGGATCATCGCAGCCGTCACCCATGAGGGAGCGATAAAATCCTGTTCCGGAATTCCCGCAGGTTATCTGGCGGAGCTTCTCCCTGGACAGATCCTCGACGGTGAGATTCCCGAAAGGCTTCTCAATAAATTGCGGGAAAGCGGATTACATCTCGTCAATTTGAGTCCGCTCTCAACCCAGGAAAACGGCGATAAAGCCGGCTTCATAGCCTTTTTCTCCCGAGGAGAACTTCAGCTGGATCCTTCCCAGATTCGTTTTCTGAAATCCCTCGCCAACCAGCTATCCATCGGCATATCCGCCCTCGAAAGGGCAAAGGAACTCAGGAAACTCTCCAAACAGGTGGTTCTCTCCCTTTCCAAAGCAGTGGAGCTCAGCGATCCCTACACAAGAGGCCATTCCGAGAGGGTTGCTGAATACGCTGTCAGCATCGGAAAGGCACTGGGCTTAGAGGCACAGGAACTCGAGACCCTGGAATACGCCGCACTGCTTCACGACATCGGAAAGGTGGGAATTCCTTACGTGATCCTGCTGAAACCCGGGAGCCTCTCGGTATCGGAATGGGAAATAGTTAAGCTCCACCCGATTTTGAGCTACATGGTGCTGAAAAACATCTTCTCCTTCAAGGAGGCAGCCGATTGGGTCCGCTACCATCACGAACGCTATGACGGGACCGGATATCCGAGCGGCCTGAAAGGAGAATCGATCCCCCTGGGATCAAGGATAATTGCGGTGGCCGATGCCTTCGACGCTCTGACCACTGACAGGCCTTACAGGAGCAAGCTTTCGACCAGGGACGCAAAACGGGTGTTGAGGGAGGGCGCGGGAATCCAGTGGGACCCCGAGATAGTTCGCATTGCCCTTAAGGTCCTGAAGCCCAAAAGGGAACTCCATGAGAATCCCTTACTCGCGGAGCTCGACCAGATCCGATACAGATCCACCATCACCTTCTACAGGCTGCCAGTCCTTTACAGCATCATCTCGAAATTCTGGGAGGGCATGAGCCTTGACGAGATCCTCGATACCACCCTGTGGGAACTCCTGAGGTCACTCAGGCTTGAAAAGGGCCTGATACAGCTGTTCGAGAAGGACGGACTCAAGGTCAAGGCAAGTTTCGGCTTCTCGGCTCAAAACATAGAGAAACTAAAGAGCCTCAGCCTTTCGGAAATGGAAAATATCCTGGCCACCGGCCTCAACGGCATCGGGATCCCGACAGAATATCGTGAATTCAGCAGAATCGCCGATCATCCGGACCTCAAAAATCTCAAGGTAATCATCTCGGTGCCCATAAAATCGAGCAAGGGCGAGCCGATCTATGGCTACATCTCCATCATGTCCTCCCGTGAACGCAAATTCACCGAGGAGGAAAAGAAATTCGTGGAGTCCGTCGCCGACCACCTCGCACTGATCATCGAAAACAAGACATATCAGGAACTCAAAAGATACAGCTCCTACGACATCGTGAAAACCCTCATAAGGGCGATGGAAATCAAGGGAATTAACGTGAAGGGACACTCCGAGAGGGTAGCCTTCATCGCGAGGGAAATAGGCAGGGAACTCGGGTTCAACGAGGAGAAACTCAACAAACTGTATCAGGCAGGACTTCTGCACGACATAGGGAAAATAGTCATACCGGATACCATACTGGCAAAAGCGGAGGTGGGCCTCAAATATCTGGACCCCGAAGAGCGAAAAATAGTGGAGCTGCATCCGGTTTTCGGAGCCACTCTCATAGAGGAAATCTCGGCGCTCAGAGAACTGGCACCATGGATAAGATACCACAGCGAGCGTTACGACGGATCGGGGTTCCCTGAGGGACTGAAAGGAGAGAAAATTCCACTGGAGGCGAGGATACTGAGCCTCGCGGAGACCTTCGATGCCATCGTCAGCAGGAAAGGAGAAGGCAAAATCTCCTCGATGAAAGCCGCGCTCAAGAGGCTCGAAGAGCTCAGGGAAAAATGGGACCCCCAGGTCCTCGAGGCAGCGAAAAAGGTCATCCCTAAGATATTCAAACGCATACCGAAATCTGCTCCGGCGGAGTTCTCCCCCATGGACAGCTTCCGTAAGGAAGCTTTCTTTGCCATGAGGAGGCTGATAGTGCTCTACCGCATTTCCGAGGAGATCAAGAACCTCAAAAACCTGGATCAGTTTCTCGATGAAGTGCTGGAGGTCATTCAGGAGGTCAGCAAGCACCAGATACTCACCATCTTCGTCCGTGACCAGGATGGGAACCTGAGGGTGGCTGCCGACAGAGGACTCCCCGTCTCCCTTAGAGGACTCGTTATAGGAAGGGGAAAGGGAATCGTAGGACTGGTGGCCGAGACCAAAAAGTCGATCCTCGTGAACGACACGGGCGCGGAAGACCGCTACATCGCCCCTGCTGGAATGAAAACGGGATCAGAACTCGCCGTGCCGCTGCTCCTCGGGGATGATCTCATCGGCGTTCTGGATGTGGAGAACAGGGAGAAAAATTCCTTTACCGGCGAAGACCTCCGATTCTACGAAGCCCTGTCAGCTTACCTGGCCACAGCCGTGGAGCTGGCCATGAAATATAGAGAGATGGAATCGGCGGTGTTGTCCGACAGGCTGACGGGAGCCCACACGTTCCGCAGCCTGGAGCTAAAACTCGAGGATCTGAAAAAGAACGTCTTCACCATCGCTTTCATAGATCTCGATGGGCTCAAGGCCATAAACGATCGGTACGGCCATCCCGCCGGCGATGAGGTGCTTAAGACCCTCGTAAAAGTCCTCAAGGAGAACCTCCGAAAGGACGACATGGTCGTTCGATATGGAGGCGATGAGTTCATCCTGGTCCTGCCCGGAACCACAAAGGAGGAGGCAAAAAACCATCTCGACAACCTCCTGCGCTACATCACAAAACTCAGCGTTCTCCTCGACGAGGTCATACTGCCTTTCCCGGGATTTTCCTATGGACTCGCCACCTATCCCATGGACGGCACCGACCTCCAGACCCTCATTCGTGTGGCCGACAAGGGCCTCTATAAGGTCAAGATGTCAAAGAAGTCTTAGATCGGGGTCGGCTGAAAGGGTCAGCGGGGATTTCTGCCCCCTCTCAAACCTCATCAAGGCAGCAGCTCCTATCATGGCGGCGTTGTCTCCGCAGTACTGGGGCTCGGGAAAATAAACGCGTGTCATTTTCCCCAGAGTCCCGGAAAATTTCTCCCTCAACCTGCTGTTAAGAGAGACGCCACCGACAACGGCCACCTTTTCGGCACGGAGTTTCCTCACCGCCTTGATAGTTTTGGAGAGCAACATGTCCACGACCGCCTCCTGAAAGGAGGCAGCTATATCGGCCAGATGTTCCATCGCGAAATCCTCGCCGTGATCACGAAGGTAATAGAGGACGGAGGTCTTGATCCCGCTGAAACTGAAGTCAAAGCCTCCGACCCTCGACCTGGGAAACCGGTGAAAATCGGGGTCTCCCTCCTTCGCCAGCCGATCTATCTCGGGCCCCCCGGGGTATGGCAGGCCGAGCATCTTCGCCACCTTATCGAAAGCCTCCCCGGCAGCGTCGTCCAGGGT
>DRBW01000082.1 GCA_011042705.1 Caldifarciminota bacterium | reverse complement strand
GTATTTGGGATCCTTTTCCACTTTTCTCTGTGGTGCCCTTCTTCTTATCATATAAGATTCCTCCCCTTAGTCCCTCGGCTTTTTGGTTCCGTAGAGGGAACGGGAGTTTCTCCTCCCTTCCACGCCAGCCGTGTCGTATCTGCCGCGAACGATGTGATATTTGACTCCCGGAAGGTCTTTCACCCTGCCTCCCCTGACCAGAACCACCGAGTGCTCCTGCAGGTTGTGCCCTTCGCCGGGAATGTAAGCCACGATCTCGTTTCCATTGGAGAGCCTGACCTTCGCCACCTTCCTCAGGGCAGAGTTCGGCTTCTTGGGGGTCGTCGTGTAGACCCTGGTGCAAACCCCCTTCTTCTGAGGATTCCCCTCCAGGGCAGGGGATTTCGACTTCTTTACCTTAGGTTTCCTTGGCTTTCTCACCAATTGATTTAAAGTTGGCATACTATCCTCCCTCTTTCCAAAATTGCCATTATTATTAACACCTAAAGCCTTTTCTGTCAAGCCCTTGCGGGCTTTACCTAACTGGCCGCTCTGGCCTCTTTTTCTCTTTCTTCTTCCTCTTCGATCAAAACGATTTTTCTGTACTCTTTCATTCCCGTGCCGCTGGGAATGAGGCTACCTATTATAACGTTTTCTTTCAATCCTTTCAATTCATCGCTTTTACCCGCGATGGCAGCATTGGCCAGCACCTTCGTCGTCTCCTGGAATGAGGAAGCAGCTATGAAGCTCTCCGTAGCGAGGGATGCTCTCGTTATGCCGAGCAGTATGGGTTTGTACTGAGCCGGTTTTCCGCCTTTCTTTTCCACCTGAGCGTTTTCCTCCTGCACCTTGAAATAGCTGACGATATCGCCCTGAATGAATTTCGTGTCGCCCGAATCCTCTATCTTGACCTTTTTCATCATCTGGCGAACTATGATCTCGATGTGCTTGTCGTCTATCTTCACGCCCGACAACCTGTAGACCTCCTGGATCTGATCCAGCAGGAACTCCTGTACGAATTCCTTGCCCTTGATCCTCAGGATGTCGTGAGGATCTATCGGGCCCGTGGTGAGAGGTTCGCCTGCCCTGATGAACTCACCATCTCCAGCGAGGAGGTATTTCCCGTAGGGAACGTTATATTCTCTCGCCTCCCCATCGGCAGGGACCACCTTTATCTTGAAGTTACCCTTTTCGAGCGTGCCTATCTTGACTATCCCATCGATCTCGGAGACTATAGCTTTGTCCTTGGGAGAGCGGGCTTCGAATAGCTCCTCGACTCTGGGCAATCCGCCAGTGATGTCACGGGTTTTGCCAGCTTCCTGGGGAACCCTTGCCACGAGGTCGCCGGGCTCGATTATGTCTCCATCCTTGACGGCGAGTCTCGCCTCGTTCACCATGGGAATCTCCTCTATGACCTCGCTGGTCTCAGGATCGAGGAGCAGCGCCTTGGGGAAGTACCTCTTGTGCCTGTCGATCTCGACCACTCTCTCTATCTTGCCTTCCTCGAATATCTCCTTGAGGGTGATTCCCTCGACAAGATCCTTGAAAACTATTTTCCCTTTTTTCTTTGTGAGGATCGGGAGCGAGTAGGGCTCCCACTCGCAAATGACGGAGCCCTCTTTGACCTCGTCTCCGTCGTTTACCATGACGATGGCGCCGTGGGGAACTCCGAAGCAGCGCTTTCTCTTGCCATCTGACAGGATTATGCGTCCCTTCTTGCTGAGGGCTACGAGCTGGTTATCCCTTCTCCTGACCACTTCCAGCTTGTCATACTGGACTTTGCCCGAGAAGGGTGCCACGTGCCTCGCTTCCTCGGTGATCCTCTCCGCAGCACCGCCCGTGTGGAATGTCCTCAGCGTGAGCTGCGTGCCAGGCTCGCCGATGGACTGCGCCGCCATAACGCCCACGGCCTCTCCTATCTCCACCATCCTTCCCGTGGCGAGATTTCTTCCGTAACACTTGGCACAGACTCCCTGCTTTGCCTCGCACCTCAGGACTGAGCGGACCTCTATCTCTTCGATGCCCACGGCCTCTATTCTCTCGGCCTTCTCCTCGGTGATCTCTTCGCCCTCCTTGACTATGATCTCTCCCGTGACGGGGTCTTTCACGTCCTCGAGGGCCACCCTTCCTACAATCCTTTCCTTGAGGGGTTCGATCACTGTCTCGCCGTCCTTGAGCGCCGTTATGCGTCTTCCCATAATGGTTCCGCAGTCCTCCATGGTGACCACAACTTCCTGAGCCACATCCACCAGCCTTCTCGTCAGGTGTCCCGCGTCGGCGGTCTTGAGAGCCGTGTCCGAGAGTCCTTTTCTGGCACCGTGGGTGGAGATGAAGTATTCGAGCACCGAGAGCCCTTCTTTGAAATTCGAAATGATCGGAGTTTCGATAAATTCACCCACCGTTTCCTTGGACTTGGTGGGCCTCGCCATGAGCCCCCTCATGCCGGCCAGCTGCCTCACCTGATCCTCATTACCCCTCGCGCCCGAGTTTACCATCATGTAGATGGGGTTGAACCCGTCCTTATCCTTTCTCATCTTCTCGAGCATGGCCTCCTTGACAGAATCGGTGGCCATGGTCCAGATGTCCAGGATCTTCTGATATCTCTCGACCCTCGATATGAGCCCCTTGTTGAAGGCCTTCTCGATTCTGTCCCTCTCCTCGAGGGCCCTCTTTATAATCTCTTCTTTTTCCTCGGGCACGATCATGTCGTCGATCCCGAAGGTGAGGCCCGACATGGTGGCCATGGTGAAGCCCAGGTTCTTGAGGTCATCGAGGAAACGAACGGCCTCTTTGCTCCCCAGGGTCTTGTGGGTTCTGAGCACCAGCTCCTGCAGGTTTTTCTTGCTCATCTCCTGGTTTATGAACCTGAGGGGCTCGGGGATTATGTCGTTGAAAATGATCCTGCCTATGGTCGTCGTTATGAACTCCCCGTTCCAGGGAACTTCGATGGCAGCGTGAAGGTCGATCACTCCGCTGTAGTATGCTCTTCGTGCTTCGTCTATCGAAGCGAATTTTCTACCCGCGCCCCTGGCGCCCTGCTTTATCCTCGTCAGGTAGTACAGGCCTATGACCATATCCTGAGTCGGCGAGGCGAGGGGCTTTCCGTGAGCCGGCGAAAGGATATTGTGGATGGAGAGAAGCAGCATCTGAGCTTCCATCTGGGCTTCTATGTTAATTGGCACGAAAACTGCCATCTGGTCTCCGTCGAAGTCAGCGTTGTAAGCCGTGCACACGAGAGGGTGGAGCCTTATGGCCTTGCCCTCCACCAGTACTGGCTCGAAGGCCTGAATCGAGACCCTGTGGAGCGTGGGAGCGCGGTTTAGGAGGACCGGGTGGTCCTTGGTTATGTCTTCAAGAAGCTCCCAGACTCCCTCGTGCCTCTTCTGAAGGAGCCTCCTTGCCGACCTTATCGATTCGGCGAGGCCCGACTCCTGAAGCCTGTGCTCCACGAAAGGCTTGAAGAGCTCGATGGCCATCTCTTTAGGGAGTCCCACCTGATGGAGCTTCAGCTCGGGCCCGACCACAATGACCGACCTACCCGAGTAGTCCACCCTCTTTCCGAGGAGGTTCCTCCTCAGAAGGCCCTTCTTTCCCCTCAGGATGTCGGAGAGAGATTTCAGCTTTCTTCCGCCTCTACCCACGACAGGCCTTCTCCTCCTCGAGTTGTCGAGGAGGGCATCCACTGCTTCCTGGAGCATTCTCTTCTCGTTCCTCAATATGATCTCGGGGGCATTCAGCTCGAGCATGTTACGCAGCCTGTTGTTCCTGGTGATCACCCTCCGGTAAAGGTCGTTGAGGTCGCTCGTTGCATATCTTCCGCCGTCAAGGGGGACGAGAGGCCTGAGGTCGGGAGGGATCACGGGGATGACTTCCAGTATCATCCATTCTGGCTTGTTCCCCGAATTGAGGAAAGACTCGACCACCCTGAGCTTCTTTAATATCTTGGTCTTCCTGAGAAGAGATTTTTCCAGCTTTATCTGGGTTCTGAGTTCGATGGACATCTCCTCGAGGTCGAGCTCCTCGAGGAGCTTCTTCAGGGGGGCCGCCCCCATCTCTGCCACGAACTCGTCTTTGTATTCTTCCCGTTTTTTCTGGTATTCGCCCTCAGTGAGGACCTGTCCCTTCGTGAGAGGGGTCTCACCCGGATCCACAACTATGTAGGCGTCGTAATAGAGGATATCCTCCAGCTGGCGCACCGAGAGATCGAGCAGGAGGCCGATTATGGAGGGAGAGACCTTGTAATACCATATATGGGCCACCGGAACGGCCAGTTCGATGTGTCCCATTCTCTCCCTGCGCACGTGGGAACTCGTTACCTCAACGCCACAGCGGTCGCAGACGATTCCCTTATAGCGCTTTCCCTTGTATTTGCCGCAGCTACATTCATAATCCTTTACCGGCCCGAATATTCTCTCACAGAAAAGACCGTCCTTCTCAGGTTTCTGGGTTCTGTAATTGATCGTCTCTGCCTTTTTGACCTCCCCGTAAGACCAGCTTCTAATAGCCTCGGGTGAGGCCAGCTTTAATCTTATTGCCACTAAATCTTTGGGGTTTATCTCTGCCACTTTATATCCCCCCTTATTCCGTTTCGATAATAACATCCAGGGCAAGTCCGCGGAGCTCCTTCAGAAGGACATCGAAGGAGGCGGGCAGCCCGGGCTCCGGCGGCTCCTCGCCCTTGATGATCGATTGATAAAGGTGATTTCTCCCTTTTATGTCGTCGGATTTCACCGTCAGCATTTCCTGAAGGGCGTAAGCGGCGCCGTAGGCTTCCAGAGCCCAGACCTCCATCTCCCCGAACCTCTGGCCCCCGAAGTGGCTCTTGCCACCGACGGGCTGCTGGGTTATGAGGGAGTAAGGTCCGATGGCCCTGGCGTGGACCTTGTCCTCGACCATGTGGATCAGTTTCATCATGTAGATGTAGCCGACGGTGACGTCGAATTCGAAGTACTCGCCGGTCCTTCCATCCCTGAGGCGCACCTTTCCGTTTTCCGGAAGTCCAGCCTTTTTGAGTTCTTTCCTTATGTCCTCGATGTTCATTCCCTCAAAAACCGGCGTCGCGTAGTAGATTCCCTGTTTCTTTCCGGCCCAGCCGAGGATCGTCTCGAGGATCTGCCCCACGTTCATCCTGGAGGGCACCCCGAGAGGGTTCAGGACTATGTCGACGGGAGTCCCGTCCTCCAGGAAGGGCATGTCCTCGCAGGGTGCTATTTTCGCCACCACGCCCTTGTTGCCGTGACGGCCCGAGAGCTTGTCACCAACCTGAAGTTTTCTCTTCTGCGCGACGTAAACTTTTATTAGCTGAAGCACGCCCGGGGGCAGCTCGTCGCCGCGGTCGATCTGTTCTATCTCCGACTTGCGTCTCTCCTCGATCTTCTGCAGCATCATGTCAGCTTCGTATAGGACTTCACGGCACTTGCCCTCGAGCTCCAGGTCTGAGACAAACCCGTTGGGAAAATCGAGGTCCAGGGGGAAATAGGTCTCGAAGAATTTTTCGTCGAAAGTCTCTCCGCTCCTTATAGCTATTTTTCCGCCTTTGGTTTTTATCGTTTTCTCTGCTTTCTGGCCGATCAGGAGCCTTTCCAGGACCAGTTTCAGCCTGTCCCTGACGACCTTCTTTGCCTCCTCGGCCCTTTCCTCGGCCTTCTTTCTCTTTTCCCTGGATACCTTCAGGGACAGCGGATCGTCCTTTCTCCTCGAGAGGACGATCACGTCCACTATAACGCCCTGGACTCCGGGAGGCACCCTCTTGGAAGTGTCTCTGACGTCCTTGGCTTTCTCTGCGAAGATGGCGTAGATCAACCTTTCCTCCGGGGAAAGCTCCCTCTCTCCTTTAGGACTGACCTTTCCGACCAGGATGTCGTCGGGCTTAACCTCGGCTCCGATCCTCACAATCCCGTTTTCGTCGAGGTTCTTGAGCGCCTCCTCCGAGACGTTGGGCAGGTCCCTCGTCACCTCTTCGGGGCCCAGCTTGGTCTCTCTGACCTCGACCTGGAATTCCAGTATGTGCAGGGATGTGAAGACGTCGTCCTTCAAAACCCTTTCTGAGACTATAATGGCGTCCTCGAAGTTGTGCCCGAACCAGGGGGCGAAAGCCACAAGAAGGTTTTTGCCGAGGGCGAGATCTCCCTGATATGTGGCAGGCCCGTCGGCGAGTATATCTCCCTTTTTCACCTTCTGCCCGATCCTGACCAGGGGCCTCTGGTTGACCGTTGTGTTCTGATTGGAGCGCTCGAACTTAACGAGATCGTACTCGTCGACCGCTTCCTCAAAAAGTTTCCCGAGCTTGGCCGTATCGGGCTCGGGTTCAATTATTATCTTTCTCGAATCCACGTATCGAACGATCCCGCTTCTCCTCGCTACAAGGACAGCTCCGGAATCACGGGCTACCTTGGCTTCCATGCCCGTCCCCACGATGGGGGGCTCCGTTATGAGGAGGGGAACCGCCTGCCTTTGCATGTTACAGCCCATCAGGGCCCTGTTTGCGTCGTCGTGCTCGAGGAAGGGGATCAGGGAGGCCGACGGAGAGACGACCTGTCTCGGGGAAACGTCGATGAAATCCACTTCTTCCGGTTTAACCAGCGGATAGCCTCCTTTGTGCCTCACCCAGACCCTCTCGGCGAGGATTTTGCCCGTCTTTGGGTCTATGGGAATGTCAGCCGAGGCGATCTTGTAGCCTTCCTCCTCGTAGGGAGTCAATTCCACCATTTCCTTCGTTATGTGGCCGTCCTTGACCTTGAGAAGGGGAGTCTTGATAAATCCGAGCTCGTCTATCTGGGCATAGGTGGTGAGCGATGTTATGAGCCCTATGTTCTGACCCTCAGGTGTTTCTATCGGGCACAGCCTTCCGTAATGAGAAGGGTGTACGTCCCTGACCTCGAATCCCGCAGTTTCCTTGGTGAGTCCGCCCTTCCCCAGGGCCGAGAGTCTCCTTTTGTGAGTCAGCTCGGATAGGGGGTTTGTCTGATCCAGGAACTGGGACAGTCTCTCTCCCGTGAAGAAGGAAAGTATGCTTGATGTGACGAGCCTCGGGTTGACCAGCTTTTTGGGCGTCAGGTTGCCCTCGCGCTCGAGGAGCATCCTCTCTTTTATAACCCTCGCGAGCCTGAGGAGAGAGATCCTGAACTGCTCGTAAAGTAGTTCTCCGACCCTCCTCACCCTTCTGTTGGCAAGGTCGTCGACGTCGTCTTCCCTCTCCTCACCCACATAAAGCAGAAGGAGCTTCTTAACTATCGTGATGAGGTCTTCCTTGGTGAGTCCCTCCGTCTCCATCGGGATGTTGTGATTGAGCCGGAAGTTCAGCTTATAGCGGCCCACTTTCCCGAGATAAAATTTCGTGGGGTCGAAGAAGAAGGACTCGATATAGTTTCTCGCTTCCTCGTCGTTTTTGGGAGGCGTGTACCGGAGGGTCCTGTAAATATTGCCGAGAGCCGATTTTTCGTCTTTGATCCTGTCCTGTTTTAAGGTCGCCAGAATGACTTCATTTTTAATATTTTTTGCGTCTATGGCTTTTACTTTCTTAACTCCGTGGCTCTTCAATGTCTCCAGGGCATCTTCGTCGAGCCTGGTCCCCGCCTCGAACATGACAACGCCTGCCTCTTTGTCCTCGAAGACATCCTCAGCGAGAGCATATCGATCGGGTTCCGCCTTTGCCACCTCTATCTCCTCCACATCGAGCAGTACTTTCAGGATGTCGCTCACCGTTGGATATCCCAGGGCTCTCAGAAGCCTCGTTATGGGGATTTTTCTGCGCTTCGAAATCGTCACACCGAGCATTTTCGAGCCGTCGATGGTGAATTCTATCCAGGGACCTCTATAAGGCACGAGCATCGCCCTGTAAGTGGGGACTCCTCCCGTCTCTATTTCGTAATATACGCCGGGCGATCTGTGAAGCTGGTTCACAACCACCCTCTCGATGCCGTTGATGATGAAAGTGCCCCAATCGGTCATATAGGGGAGATCGCAGAGATAGACCTCCTGCTCGATGGCGGCCTCGACCTTTCCCGTTTCCTCGGCCTTCCTCACCAGCCTCAGCGTGGCCCATACGGGCACCGAGTAGGTGAGGTTCTTCTTTTTGGCTTCATCGGGTGTGCTCTTGGGAGCACCGATCCTGTAATTCAGGTATTCCAGGCTGTATTTGCCATGTACATCCTCGATCGGGAAATTTTCCCGGAAGACGCCCTCCAGGCCCTCCGCCTTTCTTTTCTGCGGAGGGACCTTTTCCTGGAGGAACTGGCGGAAAGACTCCACCTGGACCACAAGAAGGTCAGGCATAGGATACCTTTCCTTCTTGTAGCCCACCCTTTTAATTCCTATAGAGGACCTTGATGAAGTCAAACTTCACCTCCTATTAAGGAAACCCCGTAGAGTTTCCCCACGGGTAACCCTTTTAAAACGCGGGTGTATTTAGACTGATTCAAGATCGGATTACTTTATCTCTACCTTTGCTCCGAGTTCCTCAAGGGTGGCCTTAATCTTCTCGGCTTCCTCCTTTGAAACGCCCTCTTTGAGAGGTTTGGGAAGGTTGTCGATGAGATCTTTGGCTTCCTTAAGTCCGAGGCCGGTTATCGCCCTGACCTCTTTCAGTACCTTTATCTTCTGGTCACCAGCGGAAGTCAGGATGACGTCAAAGCTGGTTTTCTCCTCGGCAGCCTCAGGAGCAGCGGCACCAGCGCCGGCGGCAGCAACGGCCGCTACTGGCATCTGAGCGCTTACGCCGAATTTTTCCTCCAGTTCTTTCACCAGTTCCGACAGTTCCAGCACTGTCAAAGATTCTATCGCGGAAACGATTTCGGGGACACTGAGCTTCTCAGCCATTTTACTTGCCCTCCTCTTTTGCTTTTTTGATTGCCTCTAATGTCCAGACCAGCTTATTCAAAAGCCCGTTAAGGGAGAGGACCAGCGTGTAGAGGGGTCCCGATAGGGCACCCACGACTTTGGCCCTCAGTTCGTCCTTGCCGGGCAACTTTGCGAGTTTTTCCAGGTCCTCTTTGCCGAGGACCATGCCCTCTATGTATCCGACCTTTATGTCGCCTTTTTCGAACTCTTTCCTGAAATTGTAGAGAATCTTTATCGATTCAATGGGGTCTTCGTAAGAGATGACGATGGCATTTGGCCCCACCACCATCTCCTTTATTTCGGAATAGCCGAGTTCGTCGAGGGCGATCCTCATCAGCGTATTTTTAACCACCTTGAAGACGACGTTTCTCTCCCTCATCCTCCTCCTCAGCTCCGTTATCTCGGGAACAGTGAGGCCGGTGAAATCTGCGAAATAAAGCCCCTTGGCTTCCTTGAGCATCTCCTTGAGTTCCTCTACCTTTTTGACTTTCTCTGGCTTTGGCATTTTATCACCTCATGCTTTCAATGGTTCTCAAAACATCGTTTACGTCTATCTCCACGCTGGGGCCCATCGTCGGCGATATGTGGATAGCTTTTATGTAGGTACCGCGGAAGGATTGGGGCCTGAGGTTCAGGAGCTCCTGAATTAGAGCGAGGAGGTTCTCTTTCAGCTTTTCGGGCTCAAAGGAAACTTTTCCGATCGGAACGTGGATGTTACCCGTCTTATCGACTCTGAATTCTACCCTTCCCTTCTTGAGCTCGCCTACCACCCTTCCGACGTCCTTTGTGACCGTTCCCGTCTTGGGGCTGGGCATGAGTCCTTTGGGCCCTAAAATTTTACCGAGTTTGGCTACCTGAGGCATGACGTCAGGCGTGGCCACCACCGAATCGAAGTCTATCCATCCGGACTTTATCTTCTCTATGAGGTCCTCGAAGCCCACGTAATCGGCGCCGGCCTCCTTAGCGGCCTTTTCCTCCTCGGGACTCCTTGTGAAGACCAGGACCTTCACGCTTTTTCCGGTTCCGTGGGGGAGTATTACCGAGCCCCTTATCATCTGATCGGCCTTTCTGGGGTCCACTCCCAGGCGCACGGCTGCCTCCACCGTCTCGTCGAATTTGGCAGATGCGAGTTCCTTGACGAGCTTAACCGCCTCGTCGAGGGGGTAACTCCTGTTCCTGTCCACTTTCTCGAGAAGCGCTGCGTATCTCTTTCCCACTCTTCCCATTTTTAACCCTCCACTACCTCGATGCCCATGCTCCTGGCCGTGCCCTCTATGATCCTCATGGCTGCCTCGATGTCGTTGGCGTTGAGGTCTTTCATTTTGATCTCGGCTATCTCTTTTACCTGGCTTTTTGTTACTTTGCCGACTTTCACTTTATTGGGCTCGCCCGATCCCTTGGCGAGACCGGCTGCCCTCTTGAGGAGCACTGACGCAGGCGGGGTTTTCAGGATGAAAGAAAAACTCCTGTCCTTATAAATGGTTATTATGACCGGTATGATGAGACCCTGTTTGTCCCTGGTGGCTTCGTTGAATTGCTTGCAGAATTCCATAATGTTCAGCCCGTGCTGTCCCAGCGCAGGGCCTACCGGAGGAGCGGGGCTCGCCTGTCCCGCCGGTATCTGCAATTTTATCTGTCCGATAACCTCTTTTTTAGGCGGCATTTAGGGATTCCTCCTTTTAGATCCTTTCAACCTGGAGAAAATCGAGGACAACCGGCGTGACCCTTCCGAAAATGTTGACCATGACCTTTAACTTCCCTCGATCAGGATAAACCTCCTCGACTTTCCCTGTAAAATCCATAAAGGGTCCGTCCACAACTCTGACCATCTCCCCTTTGAGAAAAGGGACTTCCTGAACCTTTTTCTGCTGCTCCATTTCGACTGTTTCCAGAATCCGCTGTACCTCTTCCTCGCTCAGGCTCGTGAGAGTGTCGTTGGCGATGAGGGCTCTGAGAGAGCCGATCTTAGTGAGTGTTTCCATGAGGTTTTCGTCGGCTTCCATCTCTATAAGTATGTAGCCCTTGAAAAGGGGCTTTTCCTGGATGTACCTTTTCCCCTTCCTCACCTTGGGTATGGTCTGAGTGGGAATCAGGACCCTTCCAACTTTGTCCTGGAGGCCTTTTTCCTTGATGATTTTCTCGAGGAGCCTCTTGACCTTCCTCTCCTTGCCGGAAAGGGTCCAGAAAACAAACCACTTTTTCTGTTTTTTGGACTGTTCCTTATCTTTCTCTGCCCTTTTTTTCTCTGGCTTTTTGTCGGTTTCCTTTTTAACCATTCTTCATCACCCTCTGCTCAGGAGCATTGAGAAAAGCCTTGAAAGGGTCAAATCTATGACCCACATGTAAATGACCAGGATCAGAGAGAGAAGGAGAACTGCAGCGGTACCACCTATAATGGCTTCCTTCGTGGGCCAGGTGACCCTCTGAAGTTCTGCCTTCGACTCCTTCAGAAAGTTTATGAATTTCCTGATCATCACCTTGACTCCTTATGCAATGTGTGTTTTTTACAGAACTTACAGTATTTCCTCAGCTCCAGCTTCTGGCCCTTTTTGTCTTTCCTCTTCCGTATCGTATAATTTTTCCTCTTGCATTCCTGACATACTAAAAAATACGTGACCCTCATTTATGACCTCCTTATAGAAGGAAAAACACACAGGCCTGGAGGGACTCGAACCCCCAACCGCCGGATTTGGAATCCGGTGCTCTAGCCAATTGAGCTACAGGCCTATTTTTACACACTTCACCCTTCAGGTGGGGCAGATGATAAAACAAAATCCCTTTTTTGTCAAGCTCTAATATACCCCTCTTCCCCCTCGGGCATCCGGAGCTTATCTTTTCCCTTTGCGAAAAGTTTCCTATATTTTGAATCCCGATCCAGGCCCTGTCAAGAGATAAAAGCCGCCTTCCTTTACTTGAAAATAGTTTGCCAATTAAGTATTATTAATGGCAATGGGAATCAGTCTGAAAGCTTTTCTCTTTCAATCTGACAGGAAAACCAGGGCCTCGAGACCCGTTGAGATCAGGTTCTGCGGTGGGTTGTCCCGTGATGCGAGCCTTTTGATCGCTCTCCCCATCGACGCCGGCGAGGCTGTCTTATCCCTGCGGGCCATGGATTCGCTGACGAGATATTTCCGGGGCGAGAAAGCTGTGGTGGGAGATTCGAGCCTGGGGGAGCTCTTTTCTTACACGAGGCTCGATATTGAATTTTGCCCCCTTCAGGACCTTCCTTCCTTTCTAAAAGAGAGGAAATTCGATCTTTTCTGGGATCTGAACAGGCCACCTTCCCCGATCTGGAAGTACATCACCGGGAGTGAATTCAAGATCCGCATAGGCAGTGATCCTGACAGGTATCCTGACTATAACGTCATCACCGAGGTGGATCCCGGGAGGCCCGGCGGCGAATATCAGGAGGAAGCTCTTAGAATGCTGCTGATCCCCATCAACCCTTTCGTTCTCAGGGTCTCGGAGGACCTCAGGAGGAAGACCTGGGACAAGCTTCTCTACAAGGGCCACGACAGCGACAGGGTTCTGGTTTTCCTTGACGTGGCTGATCCCCGGAATTATTCGCTGGTGAAGCATTACCTCCTCGGGTTTTTCAAGGGCAGCGTGACCTTTCTGGTCATGAGGGTTTCCAGGAGAACCTCCGAGGAGATAGACATCGGAGGGTTTGAATTCGGCGAGAGGCTCGCGGCTCTGTCCTTGTCCGATCTTTATGTGGGAGAGGGGGGATTCTACAGCGGACTCGCCGCACAGCTCAAGATACCCCAGATGTACATACCCGGAAGTAAACTGAGCCTTCCGGCCGGCACCCACTTCGTATATTTTGAGCCCGACGAAGAGGGATTCAGCAGGGACTTCAAAGAACTTCTTTCATCATGAAAGAGTACTTCAGGCTTCTCTCCTACCTGAGACCCCACCTGTTCGAGTTTTTCCTGGCATTTGTCTCCATGTTGATTTTCTCGGCCCTGGAAGGGCTATCCATGGGGATGCTCTCTCCCATACTAAAGGTCCTCTTCGGACTCAGCGAGGGCTTCAGGGTCAGCGGAGAAGGGCTTATGTCGGCCGTAAAGGGATTTCTCAATCGCTATATACTGGACCTTCCTCCTTTGGAAGCCACGAGGAGGCTTGCCCTTCTGATGGTCATCCTTTACTTCTTTAAGTCAATTTTCGCCTATCTTCAGAGGGTTTTCAGCGTGATGGTTCAGGAGAAAGTCACGAGGTCGGTGAGAAACGACCTTTTTTCAAAGATACTCGAGCTCCCCTACAGTTTTTTCTCCAAGATAAACTCGGGCGAGATCATCTCGAAGTTCATCAACGACGTCAATCTCGTTCGGGAGGCGATAACGAGCGGACTCTCGACGCTGATAAGGGAATCCATGAGGGGTACTGCTTTTCTCGTCGTGGCCTTTATCGCATCGTGGAAATTAACCTTCATATCTCTCATCCTCGTTCCGCTTTCAGCGGCGCTCATCGTGGTTATAGGTCGAAAGCTCCGCAAACGCTCTCAGAGAGCACAGGAGAAGATGGGAGCTCTGGGACACCAGCTTTCTGAGACCCTCGGAGGGATAAAAGTGGTAAAGGGCTTCGGCACGGAAGAGAAAGAGTTCGAGAGATTTCGGCAGAAGACTCAGGATTACTACAGGGCGAGGATGCGCTTTGAATACCTGGGAGCTCTTGGTTCTCCACTGACAGAGTTCCTCTCGGTGCTTGTTGCGGCTTTTATCCTTCTTTATGGGGCTCGCCTTATATTCGTGGAGAAGAGCCTCTCTCCCGACGGTTTTCTGGTTTTTCTCGCCGCAGCTCTTTCCCTTATGC
>DRBW01000168.1 GCA_011042705.1 Caldifarciminota bacterium | reverse complement strand
GTCATTCCGATGAAGATCACGCCCCTGAGGAATGTGCCCGTGGTGAGGACCACCGACGGCGCGAGATATTCGAGTCCCGTCCGGGTCCTGACACCTTTTATCCGTCCTTTTTCAGCTATCAGCTCCGTAACTTCGTGCTGGATTATGTCCAGGTTCGGGGTCTCCTCGACCACACGGCGCATTCTGTCCCTGTACAGCTTTCGGTCCTCCTGAGCTCTCAGGCTCCAGATGGCAGGACCCTTTTTTGTATTGAGCATCTTGAACTGGAGCCCTGCCTCGTCGGCGGCCATTCCCATCTCGCCGCCGAGGGCGTCGATATCCTTGACGAGCTGTGCCTTTGCGTTTCCCCCTATGGAGGGATTGCAGGACATCTGTCCGATCTGATCCAGGTTCAGAGTGAAGAGAAGGGTGCGGGCTCCCATCCTGGCAGCCGCCAGGGCAGCTTCGATACCTGCGTGGCCGGCCCCAACGACGATCACATCGTGGTAGCCCGTCAGTATTTCCATCTCACATATACACCCTTATCCCCAGGTTAAAGCCCGTGCCCGATAGAAGATTTGCCCTCTTGAAGTTTTCTATATCCTCATCCTCGATTTCGCTCGAGATTATGCTGGATAAAAGCGGAAGGAGGCTCGTCCTGATCCCCAGGCTGAATTCCGCCGGGAAGCCGAAGTTCTTGCCCAGGAAGCCGAGGCTCGTTTTCAGGGTTGCGCCGATGCCGAGGTTCGACGAGAAGCGATAGGGAATGAGCTTGCCCGCTCCGTCCTTTGCGTAATCAAACCTGTTGTGAGTTCCGAACCTGAGGGTCACCATCTGCAGAGGAAATGAAGTCATGGTGCCGAGATAGAATGCGCCTATTTCCTTGTTACCCGATGGAAGAATGGCACCCCCATAGAAATTAAAGAAGGGGAAGCCCAATCCCAGCCTGACTTCCGAATAGCCCGGAATTTTCAGCTGGCCTGAAATCTCATTAATTGTCGTGTCTTTCTTGAAGTCACTGTAGCTTACATAGGCATTTCCGACCGCCCTGCCTGCTCTTAGGCTGTCTTCGTTGAGGACGATCGAATCGATGCCCGCGTACTCAGGTTCACCAGAGATGTTGATAACCGTGTAGCCCACATTTATGTCTTTTATCCTGCTGCTGAAGCCCTTTTCGAAGGAAAGGCCGATTTTTACGACCCTGAGATCGAGAAGCGCACCCACAAGGAAAGCGGTACGGCCTCCGGAGAGGTCAGCCCCGAATTCGTTCATCAGAAGCGTATCCCTGAGACCTGCATCGGCAGAGATAGAGCCCTGCCAGCCGGAGTGGGGTATTCCCATTATGATGGCTCTTGTTCTCGTTACCCCCGATATGTGAGAATTGAGGTCGCCGCTGAACTTATAGTGCTTCAGGCCTATCCCCACTCCAAATGAGCCGAAACCCATTCCGACTCCGAGCATTATGGGGGTGGATGAAATTCCTCCTTTTCCAGTACCCGTCACGTCGAGGGAACATCGGACGGTCAGATTCCAGGTCACGGGTATCACGGCGGTGTCCTGATCGTAATCGTAATAAATCGTGTCCTCGATCTGGTAATCCAGATCCAGAGCGGTTTTGCCCTTTATGTTGAGGTCTAACCCGGCATAGTCGCCCTGGACGACGCCTATCCCCACGCCGAGGGGCCCGAAGGAATATCCCGCTCCCACAAAGTTCAGGCCTCCTTTCTCTTTATAGTAAAAGTCAATGGGAAGCCTGATGGCTCCCTGATCTTCGGTGGATTCAACGGCAGTGTATTGGAAGCTAAATTTGGATTTCGAGCCGATCCCGAAAGCAAGAGCGCCCTCGTAATGATGCAAAAAACCCATAGAAGCAGGGTTGGAGAAGAGGCCGAAGATTCCCTTTGCCCGCGAGGGATCTTGAGATCCCGGCTCGAGGAAAAAGAGCGCGGATTGAGGGGATGTGTTGACGAGGGAAAACTCATAAACTCCCTGGGCGCTTGAGAACCCTACCATTAACAGAAGACCGATTACTGCTATTTTTTTCATATTTTCCTCCTCCTTGTATGCTGGCAGATAAAATTAATATGATTCAGCTTGAGATTAGTCAATCCCGAGATACTCGCCTACGTAGGGCAGGAGGGCTTCGGCGGAAAGCCAGATCTCGTCGCCCTCTATCCAGAGCCTGTGTGTTCCTCCCTTTGATTGCAGGATCGCAGGCGGCGACAGCAGATCCAGGTTCAGGCCTATGAGGAAAGCCGCAGAGGCCCCCGTGGCGCAGGAAAGAGTTTCCCCTGCACCCCTTTCCCAGATCCTCAACAGGCCCCTTTGGGAATCGAGGATTTTCAGGAATTCGACATTTGTCCTGGAGGGAAACCTTTTGTGGTTTTCTATGAGAGGAGCGATCCGTCGAAACCTCTTATTGTCGGGGATCTCGCCAATGATAACCACGTGGGGATTGCCTATTTCCCCGGTAAAGAAGCCCTTCAGATCGGCTTCAATCTCAGGGAATTCGATCTCTTCGTATTTGTGTGAGATGCGGGCAACCTGGGCTTCCACGGCGGCCTCCTTTATCCTGATTTTCCTGACCCCGGCTCGAAAATGCACCGTCAGCTCTCCTCTCAGGCCTTTGAGTTCTCTCAGGTATTTTCCAGCACAGATCATGGAGTTTCCGCAGATTTCGGCTTCGCTTCCATCGGGATTGAAAAATTTGAGTTCCAGTGAGCTTTCCGATTTCATTTCCAGGACTATGAGGCCGTCTCCCCCCACTGAAAAACGCCTGCGCAGTATCTTGCGGGCAAGATCAGGCAAAGAAAACCCGGAAACCTCTGTTCCCTCGATGAGAACGAAATCGTTGCCGTTCGCCGAGAGCTTGGCAAATCTCAGAGGAATCCCCTCTCTCGCATCCATTCGTCGTTGAAGATCTTGGACAGATACTTGAAGCCCGTGTCGGGGAGGATGGTTACCACCACGGCATCGTCGTCGAGGTCCTGTGCTACTCTTATGGCAGCAGCCACGTTGGCTCCCGCCGAGCCGCCGACGAAAAGGCCTTCCTCGCGAGCGAGCCTCCTCGTCATCAGGAAAGCTTCCCTGTCATCGACCTGAATCATGTCGTCGATCAGGGTGAAATCCACTGTGGGAATTATGTTTTCGTCGCCCAGGCCTTCTATTTCAAAGGGGACCGCTTCAGTTATTTTTCCTTCTTTCCAGTAGGGATAAAAAACAGAGCCCACGGGGTCAACAGCGATGCACTTTATTTTTGGGTTTTTCTCCTTCAGATACCTTGCCACGCCCGTGAATGTCCCTCCCGTGCCAATACCTGCGACGAAATGGGTTATTTTGCCCTGAGTGTCCTCCCATATCTCCGGGGCCGTCAGGTAATAGTGAGAGTTGGGATTGTCCATATTTTCGTGTTGATCCACGTAAAAAGACCCGGGGATGCTATCGGCTATCTCCTTTGCCTTTTTGTTCCTTTCCGCGAGCGAGTCACCGGGAACGACCACCACTTCAGCCCCGAAGGCCTTGAGATGATCGAGCTTTTCTTGTGAGACCTTGCTGATGACGGTCAGTATCACCCTGTAACCGCGGGCAGCTCCGTACATCGCGAGGGCAACGCCGGTGTTTCCCGATGTGGCCTCCACTATTGTGCCCCCGGGCTTTAGTTTGCCTTCTTTTTCGGCCTTTTCGAGGATGTAAAGGGCCATGCGGTCCTTTATGCTGCCTCCGGGATTCAGGAATTCCGCCTTTGCGAGGACCGGGGGTTTCACGTTCCGGGCGATTTTCCTCAACCTTATGAGTGGTGTTTCCCCTATGGCTCCCAGAATGTCATCGAGATATCTCATGATAAAAAATAAGAGCGGAGAGGGTGGGATTCGAACCCACGGTCCCGGAGTAACCGGGACAACGGCTTAGCAAGCCGCCGCCTTCAACCGCTCGGCCACCTCTCCATCTCAATAAGCCACGGAGGGTGAGGGACTCGAACCCCCAAGGGCAGAGCCCAGCGGATTTCAAATCCGCCGCCTTACCAGTTAGGCTAACCCTCCACCTTGAGCAGAATTTATTATATCTGGATGGAGGAACTATGTCAATGTCTCGATTTTCTTCAGAAATCACGGGGAATTCAAAAGGGATAGAAGAGAGTGACCTCGGGGTAATGCTCCCGGAGGTAATCGGCAGCGAGTTCCCTTACCTCCCTGGCCGTCTGTGCCTCCAGGCCCTTCCTCACGAGTTCCTCCAGCTCTTCCACCGATATCTTTCTTATGAGCTCCTTTGTCTCGAGGAGGGAGGCCGGCGGGACCGATAATTCATCCACTTCCATCCCCACCAGGAAGGGAACTCCGTAGGGATCGGCGGCAAGCTCCCCGCACACGCCCACCCAGACATTGTGTTTGTGACTGACCTCGACGATATCTTTTATCAGCTTGAGGACAGAGGGATGGAGGTGGTCGAAGAGATAGGACATCTCCGGATTTCTCCTGTCTACCGCCAGAGTATACTGGGTGAGATCGTTTGTCCCAATGCTGAAAAAGTCCACATGTGGCGCGATCCTGTCGGCGATCAGGGCAGAGGAGGGGGTCTCAATCATTATTCCGAAATCGGGCAGCTGGACGCCCGGTTCGCTGTCTTTCATCTCACCGAAGACCTGGTGCAGCAATTCCTTCGTTTCCAGTACCTCTTCGACGACGCTGACCATCGGGATCATGAACTTGATGTTTCCCTTTTTGTTGGCAAGTATGACAGCCTTTATCTGTTCAGAAAATAGTTTTTTGTTTCTCAAAAGAACCCTGATGCCTCTCACTCCCAGGAAAGGGTTTTTCTCTTTGAACTGGAAAACCTTATCGCCACCGAGATCGAAGGCTCGGATGACGAAGGGGCAGGGATAGATCTCTTCAGCGATTTTCTCATAGATCTTCCTCTGCGATTCGAGGTCCACCTTGCCGGTGAAATAGAGGATCTCCGTCCTGAACAGTCCGATTCCGTGTCGGCCAAGTCCCTTAAGTATTCCGAGCTCTTCAGGAAAGTCTATGTTGATGAGAACGGTGAACTCCCGCCCGTCGACGGTTATGGGGCGTTCCTCCTTGTGCTCGAAAAGTTCCTTCGTGAATTCTTCATATCGCGCTCTCTCGGCCTGATAACGCTCGAGTGTGGCTTTTTTGGGGTTGATTATGACTATGCCCTTGGCGCCGTCCAGGATGACTGTAGTTCCGTCTTCTATCTCGTTGAGGTCTGCCCGCATGCCGAAGACCGCGGGAATGCCGAAGTTGCGGAGTATTATGGCGTGATGGGAGGTTTTCCCTCCGCCAGTCAGGGCTATAGCCCTGACGCCGCTCTTCACCGCCTTTATGGTGTCCTGTATGGAGAGGTCCTCGGCGAAGAGGATGGAATCTTTCCGGAAGGTCGTCTCGTGGTTGCGTTCCCTCTGCATTGTGGTTATGAGTTCTCTGGCGAGCTGAAGAAGCTCCTGGCTCCTCTCCTGCATGTAGCCTGAACCCTTTTCTCCGAGTTCCCTTGAGATGTCGTTGAGGATCCTGTAGACGGCCGATTCGGCCGACTCCATGCGCTGTTTGATGCGCTGAGATACCCCTTCTCTGAAGTGGGGGTCCTCCAGGATCATTATCTGGCTGTTGATAAGGTCGGAGAGCCTTTCGTCGAGGTCACCGCGGATCTCCTGAAGCTCTTTTTTGAGTTTCTCTATGGCCTTAAGGAACCTCTTTTCCTCTATGGCAACCTGAGACTCGCTGATCTTTCTGGTTACCGGGGTCTTTATGGAGGGGTTGAGGACCTGAGCCTGGCCGATGCAGATTCCGGGCATGATCGGGATTCCCTTGAGGAGGACCTCTCTTTTCTCAGTCTTCTCCAAAACCTTCCTCCACCAGTTTTGCCAGAGCCTCCACCGCCTCTTTCTCATCGGGCCCACTTGCCCTTATCGTCAGGGTGGAGTTCTTGTCGGCGACCAGCATCATGAGGCCGAGGATGCTTTTCCCGTCCACCTCCATGCCGTCCTTCTCCACCGTTATGTCGGATATGAACTTCTCGGCGGTCTTGGCGAAGAGGGAAGCCGGTCTGGCGTGAAGCCCGAGTGTGTTTACTATCTTGACTTTCTTTTCGATCATAGAAAGCGAAGCGAATAGTCGAGAATCTGAATCCGCCTGTCGCCTTCCAGCATGTTTACAACTTTCGACAGGACCGAATTCACCATAGCGCCGTCGTTGGAAAGAGTCAGGACCATTATCTTGGACCTCTGCCACAGGTCGTGAGAATCCGATTCGGCCACGCTGATGTTGAACTTCGAGCGCAATTTTCCCTTGATGCTCTTGAGTATAAACCTTTTCTCCTTGAGGGAACTGCACTCGGGCAGATAAAGATCCACTTCAAGAACGCCTATCAGCATAATCTGTCAGACGAGCTCTTTTTTGACCTCTTCCTTTTTGAAGGCTTCTATTATATCGCCCACCTTGATCTTATCGAAGCCTTCGAGCCTGATGCCACATTCGTAGCCGGCCTGGACTTCCCTGACGTCTTCCTTGAAGCGTTTCAGGGAAGCTATACGGCCCTCGAATATCACCTCGCCGTCCCTTCTCACGCGGGCGAGGGCGTCCCTCTGGATGACACCCTGAAGGACGTAGCAACCGGCCACCGTGCCGATTTTAGGGATCTTGAAGGTTTCCCTCACCTCGGCCTGGCCCAGACTCACCTCTCTTATCTCGGGCTCGAGCAATCCTGCCAGTATATTCCTGACGTCGTCGATCAGCTCATAGATGACCTTGTAGGTCTTGATGAGTACGCCCTCTGATTTCGCGAGCTGTCGCGCGTTGGCCTCTATGCCCACGTTGAAGGCCACTATGATGCCCTCGGAGGCCGACGCGAGCAGGACGTCGGATTCAGTGACGTTCCCGATGCCCTGATGGATGACCCTCGCTTTTATCTCCTCAAAGACCATTTGAGAGAGTACGTCGCCTATTGCCTCGAGCGATCCCTGGCAGTCGGCTTTGACGACGATGGGGAGTTCCTTGAGCTCGCCGGCGAGTATCTTCTCCTGAAGTCTCCGTGCCGTCATCATGATCTCGCCGCGGCTTATCTGTGTCTTCTTGAGCTCTTTCTTCTCCTCGGCTATCCTCCGGGCCTCTTTTTCCGTGTCTACTACATAGAAGATGTCGCCCGCGGTGGGTAACTCCTCGAAGCCCTGAACCAGAGCAGGTGTCGATGGAGTTATCTCCTTGAGCCTGTTGCCCCACTCGTCATACATCGCCCTGACCCTGCCGTATGAAGTTCCCGCGACGAGGGCATCGCCCACTTTAAGCGTTCCCCTCTGGACGAGGACGGTGGCAACAGGGCCTTTTCCCCTGTCGAGCCTGGATTCCAGAATTATGCCGCGCGCCCTGCCTTTATAGGGGGCTCTCAGGTTCAATTCCTCGGCCTTGAGAAGCACCGCCTCGAGGAGGGTATCGACGCCCTGGCCCGTTTTCGCCGATATCTCCACCATCATCGTGTCTCCGCCCCATTCCTCCGGAATGAGCCCCTGCTCGGCAAGCTGCCTCTTGACTTTTTCGGGATCTGCCTCGGGAAGGTCCATTTTGTTAATCGCCACGATAATGGGGACTCTCGCAGCTCTGGCGTGGTTTATCGCCTCGATGGTCTGGGGTTTTACTCCCTCGGTGGCGGCCACAACAAGGATCACTATGTCGGTGGCGTTGGCGCCCCTCTGTCTCAGGGCTGTGAAGGCTTCGTGGCCCGGCGTGTCGATGAAGGTGATCTTGTGTCCCTGGTACTCGGCGGTATAGGCTCCGATGTGCTGTGTGATGGCTCCGGCTTCCTTCATGGCGACGTTTGTCTTGCGTATGTAGTCCAGCAGGGTGGTCTTACCGTGGTCCACATGTCCCATCACGGTGACGACCGGCGGCCTGGGTTCCAGTTCCTCCTCTTCCTCTGGAATCTCCTCGAGGATCTCTTCCTCGCCGACCTCTATCTCGTATCCGAATTCCTCTGAGAGCACCATTATGCTCTCTATATCGAGGGCCTGATTTATAGTGGCGATGATGCCGTGTTCGAGAGCTCTCTTTATCAGCTCGGTGGCCTCAACGCCGAGCATCCGGGCAAGCTCACCTACGGTGAGCTTGCCCGGGATCTTCAAAACTCTCTTTTCCTCTACAACTTCTCTGCTTTTTTCGCGATAGGTCTTCTTTCTTTTGGGTTTTGCCTGCCCCCTCTCGATCTGGGCGAGCGTCTCCTTTACCCTTTCGTGGATCTTTTCCCTGTCGAACCTTTTCCTCTTTCTCTCGCCCTGCTTTGGCTTTTTGCTCTGGGTTGTTTCTCCCCAGATTTTTTTCTTCCGCTCAAGGGAAGCCTGGTGTTCCCTCTTTGTCTCCTCGATCTTTCGCCTGACGGCCTTTTCCATGTCTTCGGAAACGGGAGACATGGGGGAGCGGATGTTAAAACCCAGCTCCTTCAAAAGGGATATAAGGGCCTTGTTGGAAAGGCCGAGCTGATTTGCGAGATCAGCAACTCTTTTCTTGCCCTTGTCTTTACTCAATCTTCTCACCTCTCTTTTCCTGTAGTTTCTCCTCTATTTTCTCGAGGATCTTGTAGGCAGTTTTCTCGTCGACATCGCCGTATTCCATGATCTCGGCGAGGGACGGCACCTCCCTGAACACGTAGATCCCGTTCCTGGCGAAGTTGTCCTTTATGTCCTCGGGAAGATCCAGTTCGAGGATAGAAACGGCATCCTTAGGGCCTTTGTGCTCGCTTTCGGGGATAACCAGGATCTCCTTCCCTATCAGCTTCGAAGCAAGGATTACGTTCTGAGCCTCCTTGCCCTTCGCTTCGGGAACCTTTTCGTCGGGAACAACGACTATTATCCTGTCGTCTTCCTGATAGACGAGGGACGGCTCAGCCGGGGACATGGCCTGCGCCGCGAATTTTATGAGGTCGGGATTCCACTTGACCACATCTATTTTCTCGCCGGAAAGCTCTCTGACCACGGGCTGTATTCGTGTTCCCCTTATCCCGATGCATGCTCCCACGGGGTCGATCTTGGGATCCTTCGAGCGCACGGCTATCTTGGCTCTCTTTCCGGGTATCCTGGCCACGGCCTTGATCTCCACAGTACCCTCGCTTATCTCCGGGATCTCAAATTCCATAAGCTTTCTCAGAAAATCGGGATGTGTCCTTGAGAGGATAATCTGAGGCCTTTTCTTCTTGCCCTCCTCGACATTAAGTATCAGGGCTTTTATGTTCCCGCCCTGTCTGTACTTCTCGCCAGGAATCTGTTCCTCCGGGGGTATTATCGCTTCAGCGCTCCCGAGGCTTATGTAAACGCCGGTTTTGTCGACCTTCTGGATCACACCAGTGATGGTCTCGCCGATTTTGTCTTTGAAGTTCTTGTAAATGTGCTGCCTCTCTGCGTCGCGTATCCTCTGCAGGAAGAAAGACTGTATCTTGTAAACGATCCCCCTTCCGAAGGAGTCGAGGGAGAGGGGAATCCAGAGTTTTTCGCCCACTTTGGCGTCGGGGTAATATTTCTTCGCCTCTTCGATGGAAACCTGTGTATCAGGGTCCTCCACATTCTCCACGACGGTTTTTTCAACGGTGATGGCGATGTTACCCCTTCTGGGGTCTATCTGGACCTCCACAGGGTAGTCCTGTCCCTTTTTCTTTTTTATGGCAAGCTCGATGGCGTCTTTCAGAGAATTAATAACAAAATCCTTCTCGAGCTTTCTTTGCCTCGTAATTTGACTTATTAATTCGGCAATTTCCATATTCATAGCTTTTCTCCCTAAATTTCGTCGAGTTGAATCTTTTTAATGTCTTTTCTGTTGACCTTTACTTCCTTTCCGTCCTTATCGAGGGTCAGGGTTTCCTCCTGCACATCTTCGAGCCTGCCCTTCTCTTCGCCGCTTTCCGTGAGGATCCTGACCTTCTTCCCCCTGGCCCACTTGAGTTCCCTTTCCTTTTTGAGAACTCTATCGAGGCCCGGCGAGGATACTTCTAATATATACGGGCCAGGAACGGGATCTTCAACGTCCAGTATATAAGATAGCTCTTCAGACAGGTCCGCGCAATCGTTTACGCTGATGCCCCCCTCTTTATCAACGAAAATCCTGAGGACATAGCGTCTTCCGGCGCCCTTGAGCTCAAGGTCAACAAGGACCATCCTCCTCTCTTCGAGGAGGGGCGCCAGTATTTCCTCGATTTTCTTCTCGATCTTCTCAAGTTCTTCCTGCATCTTTTTCCTTTAATTCCCTGACTATCTCTGCGATAGCAGCCCCCGCCTCGTCGAAGTTGACGTCCATCGATTGCCCGTCCCTTCTGAACTGGATCTCCAGTTTTCCCTCTTTCAACTTCCTCTCGCTGATAACGGCTATTATGGGAATACCTATGAGTTCGGCGTCCTTGAATTTAAAGCCGGCGCCGGCATCCCTGTCGTCCCATATCACGTCGACGCCTCGTTTAAGAAGGTCTTCGTAAAGCTCACCGGCCCTGTCTCCTGTCTTTCTGTGATCTATCTCCAGAAGAACAACCTCGTAAGGGGCTATGTTTATGGGCCAGGAAATTCCCTTCTCATCGTGATAGATCTCACAGGCGGCGGCCATGATCCTGCCGATGCCGATCCCGTAACTTCCCATTATGATGGGCTTCCTGGAGCCGTCCTGAGCCGTATAATAGACGCCCATGCTCTCGGAATACCTCGTTCCCAGCTTAAAGATGTGGCCAACTTCTATTGCCTTCTCAATCCTCAGCGGCGAGCCGCAGTTTTCGCACTTATCTCCCTCCTTCACGGATCTTATGTCCTCGAAACGGGATATCTCGATGTCTTCCTCGAGATTCACGCCCACTATGTGATGGTCCTCCTCGTTGGCTCCCACGACCATGCCCCTGCCGCCCTTGAGCGCGAGATCGGCTATGATTCCCTTAGCTTTTATCCCGATGGGTCCCACGAAGCCCACCTGGACGCCAAAGAGGTCCATGACCTCACCGGGCTCCGCCAGTCGGACCTCGCCGCCGAAGGCCGATGAGAGCTTTGCCTCGTTGACATCGTGATCGCCCCTTATCAGGACCAGATATGGGTCGTCTCCTACCATATAAACCAGGCTCTTCACTATGAGAGAAGGAGAGACTTTGAGAAAAGCCGAAACCTCCTCGACGCTCTTCACGTCTGGAGTGTGGACCTTTTCCCTCTTCTTAAAGGGGCTCTCGGGTATCGGGTCGGGTATCCCCTTTGCCACCTCGAGGTTGGCGGCATAGCCGCAGTTATCGCACACGGCGAGGACGTCTTCTCCCGCCGGGGAAGGAACCATAAACTCCTCGGAAGCACTGCCTCCCATGAGGCCGGAGGATGCCCGAACTACCCTGAACCTTAGTCCTGACCTTTTGAATATGCGAATGTAAGCTTCCCTGTGTTTTTCATAGCTCTCGTCGAGCCCCTCCCAGGAGGTGTCAAAACTGTAAGAATCCTTCATTATGAACTCCCGGACCCTCAGGATGCCCGAACGGGGTCTGGGCTCATCCCTGAATTTCGTCTGAATCTGGTACCAGATTTGAGGCAGATCCCTGTAAGACCTTATAGAATTCCTTGCTATGTCAGCCATTATCTCCTCGTGGGTAGGGGCGAGGGCCATATCCTTGTCCTTCCGGTCTTTGAGCCTGAACATGTCGCTGCCGAAACTTTCCCACCTTCCCGATTCTTCCCAGAGCTCTGAAGCGGTCAGCGATGGGAGAAGCATCTCCTGGGCTCCGATCCTGTTCATCTCTTCGCGCACGATGTTTATTATCTTCAGCATGATCTTCCAGCCGAGGGGAAGGAAAATGTAAACCCCGCTCTGGTGCTGTCTCACGAAGCCGCCCCGCAGAAGCAGTTTGTGAGAAGCACTCTCAGCTTCCTTGGGATCCTCTTTCAGTGTCGGTATAAAGGCTTTACTCCACTTCATTTCCGCAGAATTTTAAAGGTTTGGGAGTATTTAAGTCAACTTGCCCAGGTTTTGGTTAGCTGTCGGCGAGAGATCCGGTTTTATCGGGAGTTTGATAAAAATCGAGCCGCTTGGATGGAAAAAATCAAGGGGCGGCGTTTCGAGGAGGACGTCAGGGCAGTGAAGAAAGCCGCGGGATGGTTTCTCAGTGTATAAGCAGCCTCAAAACTGTGGTTCCAGAGATTTCACCAGGTTATAGATGACTTCGTGACGCAGCAGTTTCTTCCCTTTTTCTCTCGCCTTCGCGAGGAGAACGCCGTTCAGGAAGTCTATTTCAGTTTTCTTTCCCCTCATCACGTCCTGAAGCATAGAGGATAAGTTTTTGCGCGTTTTCTCTATTACCCTCAGAAGCTCAGCCCTGGGGTCCGAAAAGGGAAGCTCTATGCCTTCAAGGGACAGAAGGCGTGCTCCCTCTTCCAGCAGGTCGATTGCGAGCCCACGGAGATAGGGGGATTCCATCAGGTATCCGTTGGGTTTTCTGACCAGGGTCGTTAACGGGTTTATCGCTGAATTGATCAGGAGCTTTGCCCAGCGGTATGGCGTTATGTCATCGACCACCTCAACGTCTATGCCGGCTCTTTTCAGATCCCCGGCAAAATTCAGGAGGAGCCGGTCCGATTTGCCCTTTAAATATCCGAGAAAATTCCTTTTCCCCCTGTAATGTCTGACCGAGTTCTCTGTTTTCGTGGCGCCTTCACTGGTAACGAGAATTCCTATTTTCTCGTCAGCCACGATAGCCCTGAGTTTTTCCTGGGCGCCCATGCCGTTTTGAAGGCCAACGATGAGCTCCGAACATTCAAGCAGGTCCCGGTAGTCTTCGATAACTCCTTCCATATCGTAAGCCTTGACGGCGATGAGGATGAGATCGGCCTTTTCCCGCCGGGCCTCTATGGGGCTCAGGAGAGGAACATCGATTTTATGGGGAGCCCCGTCGTGAAAAAGAAACTTTCCTCTTCGTATCTTGTCGATCAGTTCTTCGGACCTGACGGCGAGCTTCGTCGCCACGCCCGCCCTGTGGAGCCTGGTCGCAAAAGTTATGCCGAGCGCTCCTCCCCCGATTACCAGGATCATCAGTTTATCCTGGAGACATTTTTATCGGCGTACATTCGCCTGTCAGCGAGTTTGATGAGCTCCTCCAGATCGGTTCCCTCTGAGGGATACTCGCTTATGCCGTAAGCGAATTCTATAAAGGGTATCTTTATCCCATCCACTTCGAAATAGCGAGTGGAGAGGTCTTCCTTAATTCTCTCCATTATCCTCTGGGCTTCTTCGGAATCGGTCATGGGCATGAGGATGACGAACTCGTCGCCCCCGTAGCGGGCCAGTATGTCGGTGGACCTGAGGTTCTCCTCAAGACCCCTTACAAAGGCTTTTAGCCCTTCGTCTCCAGCCTTATGCCCGTAATTATCGTTGATCGATTTGAGCCCATTCGCATCTATGAACACGATCGACATGGGGGTTTTCCTCTTTTCGGCTTTCTCCTTTTCGTCCCCGAAGATATCGAGGAGATAGCGGAAACTACGTGCCCCCGTTAGGGAGTCATAGAGAGCTGCCACCTCCCTTTCGTGGTAAAGACGTGCGGTCTCTATTGCACCTGCGATCGCTGTCGTCACCATCTGGAAAAACGCCAGATCCTCCGGGGTAAATGCGTTTTTCTCCGTGGTCTCAACGTCGAGAACGCCGATCACCTTGTCGCCAACGACGAGCGGCACAGCCATCTCCGAACCTATTTTTTCCTGTCCGGGAGGTGCAAAATACCTCGGGTCCTTCTCAACGTCGTTTACTATTACCGGCTCGCAATGCTCGTAAGCCCAGCGGGTGATGCCCCTGTCCCGTGGCAGTTTTATGCCTATGACGTCGGGAGGCATGCCGACCTGGGCGCGCACGATGAGATCGTCCTTTTCCTTCAGGACCAGGGCGAGCTTGACGTCTGCGGGAACCACCTCTTTGACGATTTTGAGGACGTTGTGGAGGAACCTGTCCAGGTTCACGAGGTTACGGATCTCCTCGCCAATTCGATAAAGGACGCGGAGTTTCAGCGTGGTATAGCAGGTCGTGTTCTTAATCCTGTCGATCACCGTATAAAAAGAGTCGAGTTCCGGCCTCTTTTCTATCCTGTGCAGGGTTTTCAGAGCGACGTCCACGACCTCAGGGTCCCATTGGGTCCCCGCCCCCTCTCTGAGCCTTTTCAGGGCTTCCTCCTCGCTGAGAGGCTCTCTATAAGGTTTCTCGGTGGTCATGGCATCGAAGGCATCGGCGACGGCGATGATCCGTGCCTCAAGCGGTATTTCTTCCCCCTTGAGGCCTAAAGGATAACCGGTGCCATCCCACCTCTCATGATGGGCTTTTATCCACAGAGCCACATCTTTGGCCGGGATGAGTTCTTTCACTATCAGGTAGCTCACCTCG
>DRBW01000074.1 GCA_011042705.1 Caldifarciminota bacterium | reverse complement strand
TCCAGAGTTCCTCTGGAAGATCTCGCGCTCTCCTGGGAATATGAGTATCAGAGAGCACTACGGCTCTCATTTCTTCTTGTGTCTGTCCCTCTTCCTTCTTTTCTTAAGCTTGTGCTTCTTGATCTTCTTTCTTTTCCTTTTCCTTCCACAGGGCATAAAGTTATCTCCTAGTTCACCTTCTCTTTGACTATCTTTGAGGGCTTAAATACCACCACGTTCCTCTGGGGTATCCTGACCTCTTCCCTGGTCTTCGGATTCCGTCCGACTCTCGGTTTCCTCACCTTGGTCGTGAATATGCCGAAGCCCCTGAGTTCCACCCTCTCCTTTCTGGCAAAGGCTTCTTTCAAAGAAGCGAACAGAGCGTTTACCACTTCTGCCACTTCCTTCTTAGGTAGTCCGGTTCTGTTTGCGATATCAGCGATCAAATCTGCCTTCGTCATCGCTTACCCCCTTTCATTTTGTGAAAGCCGAAAAACCTGAGGCTATTATAGTTTATAAGAGACACACAGTCAAGCTGTTTCGATTGATTCAGGGCTTCTTCACGGTCCCTTCCTTGTAGAAGGGCATGCTCACTATTTCTGCGGCTTCCTTCTTGCCGCGGATCTCCACGGCGAGCTTCGTCTCCCTCTTCGCCATCTCCCTGGGGACGTAGCCCATGCCTATGCCCCTTTTCAGGGAAGGCGAAAAGGTCCCGCTTGTGACCTCGCCCACAGCCTCCTCTTCCCGATAGATCTTCTGATGTTGACGGGGTATTGCCCCGGGAGCCTCCGTGATGAAACCGACCCTCTTTCGCCTGATGCCAGACTCTTTTATCCTCAAAAGAGCTTCTTTCCCGATGAAATCGCCCTTGTCAAAGGCCACGATCCAGCGCAAACCTGCCTCCAGTGGATTTGTGGACTCGTCGATGTCGTTTCCATAAAGACAATAGCCCATCTCGAGCCTCAGAGTGTCCCGGGCCCCCAGTCCCGCGGGCTTCACCTGATCCGACTCCAGAAGCTTCCAGAATACCTCCTCTGTATCCTCCGGCGTCAGATATATCTCGAAGCCGTCCTCGCCCGTGTATCCCGTCCTCGACACAAGGGCGTCCTTCCCCATGACCTTCCCTCTCGCCGCCCGGTAATATCCCATTTTGCTGAGATCTATATCCGTCAGCGGCTGAAGCACCTCCTCGGCGAGAGGGCCCTGTAGGGCGAGTTCCCCTACCTCATCGGAGAGGTTCCTGATCGTGACGCCTTCGGAGAACTTATGCTCCATGACCCAGTTGTAGTCCTTCTCGGTGTTTGAGGCGTTCACAACGAGCAGAAAGCCGTCCTCAAGCCGATACACGAGGAGATCATCGATTATCCCCCCGTCATCTTTCAAAAAGGTGGAATACTGCACCTGGAACAGCTCGAGCCTTGCCGGATCATTGGAAGTTATGTAGCTCACGAATTCGAGGGCCCTGGGGCCTTTAACTTCGATCTCCCCCATGTGAGAAACGTCGAAAAGCCCGGCTTTCTCCCGGACCCAGAGATGCTCGTCGATTATGCTCCTGTAGAGAACGGGCATCTCGAAACCAGCGAAGGGCACCATCCTGGCGCCCAGTTTTTTGTGTGCCTCATTTAACGGAGTTTTCTTAAGCATCATGGCCTCCTTCCTGGCGGGCGAGACTCCTGTTGGATAAGAAAACCGCCCTACCCACCGGCGTTCTGGTCCTTCTCGCCACTACCTGGCACTTGACCTGGAGGAGGAGGAAGACTTCCCTTTCCGCCTCATCCAGGGTTTCAAAATTTGCATGGCCTTTGGCGATAACGATGTCAGCCTCCTCGAAGAGGTTCCTGAAATCTTCGCTCACTTCCTCGAAGATCACCCCGAGTCCGTCGCTTCCGGTGCTGACAACTTTAACATCGCCCGTATCGAAACCAGACACCTCCGAAAACGTGACGTCATTCAGTATCGGCCCCTCCTTGACGGCTATGTATCTTTCCAGATCCGGCGAAAGGCTTTTGAGAAAATGCAGGTCGAAGACGATCTCTCCCGCATTATCGGCGATAAGGAGAAGGCTCTTCGCCCTCTTGAGCTTCTCCCTGAAAGGCCCGTAGTCATCCCTGGCAAAACCCTCCTCCAGGTTGCGTCTAAGGGTCCCCTCCAGATCGAAGTCATGGTGAACCCCGAGGTCGATGATGTTGCCCGAAGCCATGACTATGAGGGCAGCTTTGAGGGGATCAGGGGAGGAATCGAGTATCGGCTTTATCCTCTCCAGCATGTCGGCCGCAAGCTTGTTGTGCTGGGATTTAAGTTCCCTGTACGGATCGTCCACCGGGAAATATTTCCTCGCCCTTCTTATGGCGACCGTCGCGACGTAAGCGGGCGACTTCTCGAGACCGAAGTTTCTTATGGCCTCCCAGCTATCCTTGATGGCCCTGAGTATGGTCTCGTCATCGGCCCCGGCGACCCGCATGAGCTTCAACACCTGGTTGAGGGAGCAGGGAAAACACTCGGGAGCGCCCCTCATAGCCTCGGGCCCCTCATTTCTCTTCCTCTTTCTTGGCCTCTTGAATGACCTTCTGGGCTATCTCTTTCGGCACCTCATCGTAATGGGAGAACTTGAGGGAGAAGATCCCGCGCCCCTTCGTGATCGAGCGGAGGGTGGATGAATACTTGTGAAGTTCTGCCAGCGGGACGAGTGCCTTGATCTTCTGGAGCTTGCCCTCGACTTCCATTCCAAGTATCTTGCCCCTTCTGGCGTTCAGGTCTCCGATGACATCGCCCATGTACTCCTCGGGGACAATCACTTCCACCTCATAAATGGGCTCCAAGAGGTACGGATCGGCCTGAGCCTCGGCCTCCTTGAAGGCCATGGAGCCGGCGATCTCGAAGGCGAGGTTGGAGGAATCCACGGGGTGATACTTACCATCGTACAGGGTCACCTTGACATCCACAACGGGATAGCCCGCCAGAGCCCCTTTCTGCATGGCCTTCTTGATTCCGGTTTCCACCGACGGGATAAAGGATGAAGGGATTGCTCCTCCAAAGATCTGGTTCACGAATTCATAGCCCTCACCCCTCTTCAAAGGCTCTATCTTGATGTAACATATCCCGTACTGGCCTCTTCCTCCCGTCTGCTTCACATACTTGCCCATGGCCTGTGCCGGCTTCCTTATGGTCTCGCGATAGGGTATCCTGGGCTTCTCCGTGTCGACATTTACGTTGAACTTGTCCTTGAGTTTGGAGACTATAACATCGAGGTGAAGCTCGCCAATCCCATAGATCAGCGTCTGCTTGAGCTCAGGATCGTACTTGAATTCGAAAGTCGGATCCTCATCGTGAAGCCTGGCGAGGCCCTCCGAGACCCTTTCCTCGTCCTCCCTGGCCCTGGGAACTATGGCGACAGAGACGTTGGGAACGGGGAACTCGATGCCCGGCAGGAGCACGGGGAAGTCCTTGCTCGCCAGCGTATGCCCCGTCTTCGTCTCCTTGAGTTTCACGAGAACTCCTATCATGCCCGCCACGAGGCCGTCGGTCTCCTTCCTGTCCTTGCCCTGAACGAGGTATATCTGGTTTATCTTCTCGGGCCTGTTGAGGTTGACGTTCAGAACCTCTTTCCCGGGCTCCAGAGTACCCGAATAGACCCTGACATAATACAGCTCGCCGAGATGAGCCTCGGTCAACGTCTTGAAAACAAAAGAGACCATGGGGTTATCGGGCCTGGGCTCGACATCCACCTCTTCGTCGCCGCGCTTGCCCTTAACCGCGCCGAGATCGAGAGGGGAGGCTCCGAATTCCGCGATGAAATCCAGGAGCTCTTCGACTCCTTTATCGCTGAGGGCGTCTCCGAAAAGGATGGGAATGATCTCTCCCTTGATTATGCCGTCCTTGAGAGGGCCCACGAGTTCCTGAGCTGGAATGTCCTCACCGCCGAGATAACGGTCGAGGAGTGACTCGGACAGCTCGATGATGGACTCCTTGAGTGAATCCCTCAGGGACTCGCCCTTCCCCTTATCGCTCCCCAGTCTGTCGAGGTCGCCCCGAAGCAGGTCCACCACTCCCTCGAATTTATCGCCCTTTCCGATAGGCCATTGAACCGGAACGGCCTTGGTACCGAAATAACCCCTGATGTCCTCGATCAACTGGTCCAGATCGATTTCCTGGGAAGTCATCTTGTTGACGAAAATAAAACCGGGGAGAGACCTCTTCTGGGCCATCTCCCAGTACTTTTCGGCACCCACCTCAACGCCCGAGGAGGCATCGAGAACCACCACCGCGTTATCGGCAACCCTTATCCCGGCGGCAACTTCTCCGGCAAAATCCAGATATCCCGGGGTATCTATGAGGTTCATCCACCTGTCTTTCCAGCTGACGTGGGCTACCGCGAGATTTATGGAGATTTTCCTCTTGATCTCCTCCGGATCGGAATCGAGTACCGAGTTGCCCTGATCTACGCTTCCCTTTCTCCTGGTGATTCCAGCCTTGAACAATATGGATTCTCCCAGCGACGTCTTGCCCGAGCTTCCGTGTCCAATAAGCACGAAATTCCTGATAGACTCCACCTTCACTCCTTTCAAATTCGACCTCCTTTTTGAACAAAAATTGAGCTTAATTATAGTATCTTCAAAGCTTTGTGTCAACGAGGCTTCAGAAGGGGACGATCTTTACGGCCCCGATCGGGCGCGAGCGGGTCTCCTGCCCTGAACAAAGGCGGACGCCCTCAGAGGCCTGCCCGAAGCGGGCTGGAGCTCCAGAATCTCAACCCCACCTCCCGCAGCCGCTACAAATAGCCTGTTTCTGGCGATGATTATCTCGCCGGGCTCACCGCTTATCTCTCTGACAAAGGACGCCCTCAGGAGCTTCACGTAAAGGGAATCGAAGTAAGTCCTTGCCCCCGGTGAGGGAGAAAGGGCATTTATCTTGCACGCAATGTCCTTAGCCCGGCCCTCCCAATCGATCCACAGTTCTTCCTTCTTTATCTTGGGGGCATAGGAAGGTTCTCCTTCCTGGGGACGGGGTTCTATCTCTCCTCTGAGGAGTCCTTCCATTGCCCTTATGGCGAGTTCCGCTCCTATGGTGGCAAGCCTTTCCCTGAGCTCTCCTCCGGTTTCGTTTCTCCGTATCCTGACCTTTTCCTGAAGGACGAGGGGACCAGTGTCAACCCCTTCGTCCATCACCATTATCGTCAGCCCCGTTTCCTTCTCGCAGTTCATGAGGCACCTCTCGATGGGAGCCGCGCCCCTGTATCTCGGCAACAGAGAAGGATGTATGTTAAGAGGAGCTACCTCAGGCAATGAAAGCCATTTTTTCCCAAGGATACAGCCGTAATCGGAGACCAGAATGAAATCGGGACGGCCGGCTTTTTTGAGGACCTCTTCTATGAAAGTCTTTTCATTGGGCTTTGACTCCGTCAGGCAGGGAAGTTTCGAGGCCAGAGCGACCCTCTTCACTTCCGTAGGGAGCAGCTTAAGTCCCCTCCCCTTAGGCCTGTCGGGAGACGTTATAACGAGAGAAGGGAAAGCTCCCAGCTCCAGGAGCCTGGACAGCACCTTCGCCGCAAACTCTCCCGTTCCCAGAAAGATAAAATCGAAGGCCCTCTTCAGAGGCTCGCTTCCTTTTTCTTTTTCGAACTCAGGAGTTTTTCCTTTTCCCTCTGCCATTTCGCGAGAAGAGAAATCCTTTCCTCTAAGGGCAGCCTGTCAACGAAGAGAATGCCGTCAAGGTGATCGATCTCGTGAAGGAGCACCCGGGCATAGAGGTCATCGGCACTGATCTCCACCTCGACGACTTTCCGCTCGTCCCTTATGGCCAATCCTTTCACCACGACCTTCTCAGGCCTTTCCACGTGGGCAAAAAGCCCTGGGATGGAAAGACAACCCTCCTCCATGGATACGGAGCCCTCGATGTAGGCGATCTCGGGGTTGATCAGCATGAGGGGCGAATCGCCCTTTTCCAGATATTTAAGGTCCACGACTATGAGCCTCACCGACTTCCCGACCTGCGGAGCCGCCAGTCCGATTCCCCTCTCGGCGATCATAGTCTCGGCCATATCGTAGGCGAGCCTTATGTGCTCATCTCCGACATCCGCAATGGGCTCGGCCTTCTGCCTCAATATCTCGTCGCCGATGATCCTTATGGGGAGAACGCTCATCCCTTTAACTCCTCCTGAGGACTCAGGACTCCCCTCACTGCGCCCTTTTCGATCTTGATGTTGGTGTTCTGGGAGACCTTCAGGGTAACCACGTTGTCATCTATCTTGACGATGGTGCCTATTATTCCTCCCGTGGTCACCACCCTGTCGCCCTTCTTCAGGGCGGCGAGCATGGCTTTCCTCTTCTTCTCCTGTCTCTGCTGCGGCAGGATCAGGAGAAAATAGAAAAGGGCGAAAAGCAGGAGCAGGGGGAAAAGAGTCCCCATGATCCCGGAGCCTCCCGTTGGTGGAGGCGAACCTTCCTGTCCAAATAGAAACGCTGCGTTTAACAATTCAGGCACGTTTATCATCGTTTTCTTCCCTCCTCTCGGGTTTCGTCAAAAACCTATTATAATGTCAAGGGGGCTCACTTCCAAAAGGTCAGATCAAAAATCGGTTCCAAGGGTGAGGTAATACCTCGTTCCCGGATATACCCTCGAGAGGTCAGTCTTTTTCGCCATGTCGAATTTGAGGCTGAAAAAACCCAGAAACAACCTGAGACCGATGCCAAAATCGGCCTTCAGGTCCCTGAATTTAAAGCCATCGAAGGGTTTGAAATCTCGATCGCAGGACCAGGCCGCTCCCACATCGAAGAAGCACACTCCCCTCACGTTGCCGATCTCAAGCGGGAGAGGGAAGGAAAGCTTGAGATAGTCGAGAAAGGGCACCCTTAGCTCCAGGTTGGTCAGGAGCTTTCGGGTCCCGCTGAATTCGTAATAGTCATAGCCGCGGAGGTCCTCAGGACCTCCAAGCCAGAAGGGCTGTGCGTTCTTTCCGGAAGACCTCCCACCGATAAACCGAAGGGCAAAGCAGCTGCGTTCCGTTATCCTGAAATACTTCCTGAGATCTGCATAAAGCGTCATGTATTCGAGCTGGGACCAGAGGGATTTTTCCACGCCGACGAAGGCCCTGGTCCCGGAAATTGGCCCGAAATAGGTGTAGAAGGAATTGTCGAGGACCAGGCCGAGATATGCGGCGGACACGTTCTTGCTCTCCTGATGCAGGAGCAGATACTGATCGTATTCTGGAAAATAATAGTAGTAATACCTCTTGGGTCTCAGAAAGGCCAGTCCAAATTCGGCCCTCCGAAATTTGTCGAAGGGATAGCGGAGCAACAGCTCGGCTCCGAGCCTCTTCTCCGTTATTATGAGATCGTAGGGATAAACGTAAAAAGTCCAGAACTGGTAAAAGGAAAATCCGTAGTCGGTCCTGCGGGGGAGGTACAGGTAAAGGAACTCGAAGTTGGAATTGGAAATGTCCTGATAAAGGTCAGAAGTGAACATGATCCTGTGGTTCCCGAGAGCATCGGAGAGGCCCACAGTCATTGCCCCGAAGAGACCGTAATAAGTGCTGAACTGCATATTGCCCCTGAGCCAGTCCACGCTGAAATCAAGGACATAATTTCGTTTCCTCTCCAGGAATTCGGGCAGCACGATCTCCCTCGGAGCGATCTCCCTGAGCGGAACTGCAAACTTCGGTCTGAAAGGGGACTTCATCTCGAAGACATCGTATCCGCCCTCCCATGTCAGGGAAAAGACGAGTTTCTCACCCTCGACATCGAGGGAAGGATGGCTCACCGCTGTCAGGAGGTCGGTGATAAAATAGAGGCTGTCTCCTCCAATCCTGTATAGCGCCAGGTTAAGACTACCCCTGTATGGTGCGACAAAAAGAATTGTGGTGTCGTCGAGAAAACGGGGCCCGGAGATCTGCCCGAGGTGTGGAGTCAGCTCTTTTATCCCCCCGTCCCTCAGGTCAAAAAGGAAGAGAGCATAGCTCCCGAACCTCTGATTCCTCCCCGGCGCCCTGTCGGAGACAAAAACGAGCGCACTGCCGTCCTTCGAAAAGGACGGAGCCCTGTCGTCAAATCTGTCCTCGGTCACCCTCTCTAAGGTGCCGTCGCCCAGGTGGAGCAGGTAAATATCCGCCTCACCTCCCTTCACGCCGGAGAGAGCAATAAGGGAACCGTCGGGAGACCATGCTGGATCGTAGGCGGCATCGAGATCGAGTTCGAACTTTCTCACAGACTTCCCCTTCCGGACATCGAGTATGTGGAGGAGCTCCTTCCCCCTTCCGAGGGAAAGAAGGGCAAGCCTTTTCCCGTCGGGCGAGAATGCGAGGCCGGGCCTGAAAAGGTGAAGGTATTCGAAGTCAGCAGAACTCTCGCCCTTGACGAGCCTCTTTAAGACCTTCCCCTCCACCGAGGAGATCAGCAGGACGTCGGCATTCCCCTTTCTGTCGGAGACTATGGCGACGGCTTTCCCATCGGGAGAAAGGGTGGGAGCTACATTCATGAACCCACCGCTCTTCTCGTGATCGGTCAACCTCTTAAGGTCGGCTGGCATCGAGAACTCGCCGAGGAGCGGGTAATACCTTCTTTTCAGAAAATTCCTGAAGTCCTTATCCAGGTCTTCGATTTCCTTTCCGAAAACTTTCCTGGAGGCACGGCATACGTCCTTCTTAAAGCGGAGCTGATATATGAATTCCCTCACCTTCTCGCGTCCATATACCTTCTCCACGAAATAATAGAAGGACTGACCCTCCTTGTATATGAGATAACCCCCGTAATTCTCGAGATCGTAGAGATGGACGAGCTGCTCGTTTATGACGAGGTCCCTCATGAAGGTCTCGGCTGTCTGATCCCATCCGAGGGAAAAATATTCCGCCATCCCCTCCACGACCCAGAGGGGAAGCGAGACTCTCAGGCCTCCCGTGAGAGACGGCGTCGATTTCCTGTAATAAATGTAAAACTGAAACACGTGGGTGAGCTCATGCCGAAGCACGTGCCAGAAGTCATAGTAGGAGCCGTTAAAGGGAACGACGACCCTGTTTTTGAAGATCTCGGTGAAGCCGCCGACCGATTCCTCGAGGAGCTCGAGGGTCACATTGGTCTGAAGGAAGTCCTTCTGGCAGTTATAAATCAGGACAGGGATCTTCCCCTCGGGCTGCATCTGAAGGAAATTGCTATACTGCCCGTAAGCCTCCTCGAGAACAGCCGAGGCGAACCTCGCCAGGTCCTCGCCGCCCTCATAATAGTAGATGTCAAAGTGTTCCGTGGAAGTTATGTACCAGTCAAAATCCCTGTACTGAACCTTGTTTTTCCCGAAATAATAAGCACCAAGATCAACCGCAAACAAAAGGAGAAAAAGGAGGGGAGAAACTGCCCTTTTAATCATAATAGGCTTCTCTGGGGATGATGTATTTAAAGGGATTCACTGCCCTTCCGTTTACCCTCACCTCGTAGTGGAGGTGGGGTCCCGTGGATCGCCCCGTATTGCCCACATAGGCAATTATCTGGCCCCTTTTGACCCTCCTTCCGGGGCGAACCGCGACCTTATGAAGGTGGGCGTAATAGGTCTGAATTCCATATCCGTGATCTATCACCATGTAAAGCCCAAATCCCCTATCCCTCCCGACCTTTCTGACGACACCATCGGCCGGGGCTATAACCGGAGTACCCACGGGAGCAGAGAGGTCTATGCCCCGGTGAAACTTGATCCTGCCCGTAAAAGGATCCCTTCTATAGCCGAAACCTGAGGTGAAGTAGCCCGTGGTGGGCATTATGGATGGAGTATGCTGGAGTCTCTTTCGGCTTGAGAGAAGTTTCTTCTGAAGCTGATCGAAGTTCTCCCTTTCGAACCGCGAGAGCCCCAGAAGCCTGTCAATCTCCAGGTGAACGTAATCGAGCTTCGCCTCAAGGCTGCCGTCCCTCTTCTCGAGATAACCGCCAACACCCATCGTTTTGAACTCGGGAGGCGGAGCCTCGAGCCCAACCATCGTGTTTAGCGCCGCACTGAGCTGCCCGAGATTTTCCAGAGTATCCTTCAGTGCGGCGAGCTCGGCCTCGATGAGCTCAAGCTCGTTTTTCAGCCTGTAATTTTCCTTCTGAAGCTCGACGAATTTTATCCTCTCGGAGCCAGCCCTGTAGAGAGCTATTCCGAGATAGGTTCCGAGAAATACGGCCAGAAGCAAAAACAGGCCGCCGAGCTTCAGTGCAGTTTTCGACACTCTAAACTCTCTCACTTTTCCGCCCGCACCAGGAAATATCTTGAAAATAATATAACGCTCAGACCCCATCTTTCCTCTCTTTGGATTTATTATATGAAGAAGAGCCTGCACTGTCAACGACAGGATGTGGAAAACTACCCACAGATCTAAAAAGCGGTATCCGGAGAAAATACTCCGGGAGGCGAGACCCCGTGAAAAAGGTTTTTGCCGGGAAAGACGCTAACACTGAAGCCAGAGGACGGAACCTCAATGATACTTTATCTAACATATTCGTTATGTCAAAAGGGCGGGGGGCGTTTAACGCCCCCCGCCCTTAAAGCCCGCGGGATCACTTGATCTCGATCTCGATTTCCTTGGGTTTGGCCTTCTCCGATTTGGGAACGGTTATGGTCAGGATCCCGTCCTTATAGGTGGCCCTGGCCTTATCGGGTTCCACCTCCGACGGGAAAGTTATGGTCCTCTGGAACCTGCCGTAAGCCATCTCAACCCTGTGATAGGTCTTGCCCTTTTCCTCCTTCTCCATTTTCCTCTCGCCGGAGATGGTGAGGCTGTCGTCGGTCAGGTGGATCTTCACGTCCTCCTTTTTCAGCCCGGGAAGCTCCACCTTCACTATGAACTCGTCGTCAGTCTCCTCTAAGTTCAGCGCGGGAAGCCAGGCCACCTCCCTCTCGGCAACGGCCGGGACCCTGCCGAAGAAGGAATCGAATATCCTGTCAATTTCCTCCCTGAGAGTTGTCAACTCCTTGAAAGGATCCCGCCTCATGATGTCCATCGCCATCGTCCTCACCTCCTTTCACTGAGATTTTCTGACAATATATATAACAGATTTTTTAATCCTTGTCAAGGGGGATGAGGTGGGTTCCATCGCAGCTCCCGGCGCTCTGGAGTTCGGGAAGGCCCTCCCTACAGGTAGCGTAAGTCATTCCCCTTTTCTCCACCTCCTCCTTAAGCCAGCCCAGCAGCTCCTCCCTGATCTCCCTTCTCAGGTACCTGGTCCTCCCCACCTTCTCGGAGTAATCGCGATCCCTGAGCCTGTCGCCGAAGGCAGCCTTCATCCTCTTCCAGTTGTCTGCCCTCGGCTTGTAGGTGGAAGCAGTAACGTGAAGGGAACACTCCGCCAGACGGTCGAGCAGCCTCAGAAGGCTCTCCCTCTCCGTATTCACGCCGTGAATAAGGGGGTCAAGCCTCACTCCGACGGGAACCTCCGCCCTGCGGAGTTCACGAAGGGCATTCAGTCTGCGCTCTGGAAGAGGGGCTCCCGGTTCCATCTTCCGGGACAGCTCTGCCGATAACCCTGTTATCGTTATCATAACGGCTGCTTTCATCGCAGAGATGAGGTCGAGGTCCCTCAAAACCAGGTCCGACTTGGTGGTGATGATGGCCTTGCCTCCTGCCGATCCTATGGCCCTCAACACGGACCTCGTGTCCTCCCTCACCCTCTCCAGGGGTTGATAGGGATCAGTGCTGTTGGATATGGCAATAGGCAGCCTGAGGTCTATTTTCCTCAGGTCCCTTTCCACGCGGCTTAAAAGCCTCGCTTTGGGCCTCGCCCTGAAGGCATCGGGGATGTAAGACGTTATGTAACAGTAAAGACATCGGTGGGCACAGCCCGTGTAGGGATTTAAAGAATACTTGAGAGGACATGTGCAGAGAGGGCTCTTCCACGGATCAAAGAGCTTGATGAGACTTCCTTCAGGAGGCTTATTGAATTCTCTCGATGGCGAGCTGCCCACAGGCACCCCTCACGTCTCTTCCCTTCGATTTCCTGAGCGTAACGGCATGGGGCAATCTGTATAGCTTTTCAAGAAAAGCCTTCACCTCGTCATCGGTCGGCGGCCTGAAGGGAAGCTTCGGATGGGGGTTGAAGGGTATGAGGTTTATCTTCGCCTTCATCCCATCAAGGAATTCGCTGAGCGCCTCCACGTCCTCGTCGGTGTCGTTAACCCCCGGGAGATGCACATACTCGATGGTTATTCGACGGCGAGTCCTCTCGTAATAATCGACGAGAACCTCCTTGAGAGCACTGACGGGGTACTGGCGGGCTATGGGAACGAGCTTTTCCCTCTTCTCCTGAATGGCAGTGTGAAGGGAAATCGCGAGCTTTACCTGCCGGTCAAAGCTCACAAGTTTCCTTATCCCCGGGATGATTCCGACCGTGGAGAGGGTTATCTTTCGTGCTCCTATGCCGGGGCCCCAGGGCTCGTTGAGTATCCTGACGGCCCTGAGGGTCTCTTCGGTGTTCAGAAAGGGCTCTCCCATTCCCATGAAGACCACGTTGGTCACCCTTTCGAGCCCGAGATATTTCCTGATCTCGAGGACCTGTCCGGCGATCTCCCAGGCTTTCAGGTTCCTCCTGAAGCCCATAAGTCCCGTGGCACAGAAGGCACATCTCAGGGGACATCCCACCTGAGACGAAACGCAGACCGTCTTCCTGTCCGCTTCCGGGATGAACACCGACTCTACCTTCTCGCCGTCGGGCAGCTCCATCAGAAACTTGATGCTTCCGTCTTTGGAACGGAGGACCTCGATGACTTTGAGCTGCCCCACCTCGAACTCCGACGCCAGCTTTTCCCTCAGCGCCTTGGGGAGGTCAGTAAAGCTGAAAGGGTCACTTTCCCCCTTCTGCCAGAGCCACTTGAATATCTGTCTCGCCCGGAATGGGCTCTCGCCCGACTTCCTGAGCCAGCCCGCCAGCTCTTTTATGTCGAACTCATTAAGGATCATCCCAAAATGATAAAGCCTGGAGGCTAAACCTTCAGCCTGAACTCGGAGAGTACCTCGATGTGAGGAGTGTGTGGAAAGAAATCGTAGGGCGAGATGTGAATGAGCTCATAGCCGATCCCTATCAGATTGAGAGCATCTTTAACGAAAGATCGAGGGTTACAGGAGACGTAGAATATCCTCTCGGGTTTCATATAATGCAGTCCCGCTATCACATCATCGTGAAGGCCTGCTCTCGGGGGGTCGAGGACCACCACATCGGGTTTTCCGAGCGTCATGATAACGCCCTCGGCCTTTCCCTGCACGAATTCAACATTGGCCTGATCGTTTATGTATGCGTTATGAAGGGCATCGAAGTAGGAGAAGGGATTTTCCTCCACGCCGATCACCCGCTGGACTCTGTCGGCCAGAGTGATGGCGAAGAGACCGACGCCGGAATAGAGATCCAGGAGATACCTGGATTCACCGGCCCTCTCCCTGAGCTCCCCGAGGAGGGTTTCCGCCTGAACCACGTTCGTCTGAAAGAAAGACCCGGCCGACACCCTGAAGGTATTGCCCAGGATTTTTTCTTTGTAGGACTCTGAGCCCAGAATTTTCTTAAAAGTAGGACCGAGTATGACGTTCCCGTAAGACGGATTTATGTTTTCCACCACGCCGACGATATGAAGGGGATCGAGTTCGACTATTTTTCGGGCGAGCTTGACCGAAACGGCCTGCATCCTGGCCACGAGAACGACCAGTATCTCACCCCGCCTCTCCGAGCCTCTCATTATCACGTATCGCAATTTTCCCCAGTTTCGCTCCCTTGCGAACACCGTTATCTTCTCCGCGCTGAGAAGTTCCTTTATGGGTTTCAAAAGGGCGTTGAGCATCCTGTATTCGACGGGACATTCCTCCAGGTCCACTATGCGATTGGTCCCCTTCCTGTAAAAACCCATTATGACCTTTCCGCTTCCCAGCCTCTTGAGGGGATACTGGGCCTTATTCCTGAAAAACCAGGGCTCTTCCATGCGCTTGACCTCGCCGAGGGGAAGCGACGTGCCCATGAACTCGGAGAGCAATTTGACCAGGGCATCCCTCTTGAAGGCGAGCTGTGCCCTGTAGTCGATCATCTGCCAGGGACAGCCGCCACATTCCCCAAAATGCGGGCAGCGAGGGGCTATCCTGTGCTCTGAGGGGCTTATTATCTCATCGATCTCCCCGAGGATGTATGTCTTCTTTACCTCGGTTATTCTCACCTTCAACCTGTCGCCCGGAACGGAGTAAGGAACGACGATCGGCTTTTCCCCGATTCTGCTGAGCCCATCGCCCTTAACGCTGAAATCCTCGATCTCCACGAGTATTTTTTTGCCTCTGGTGAATTCTTTCATCTCAGAAGGACGAGAGGAAAAGCTTTCTCAACGCCTCGTCGGCGAGGTCCTCGGCGGCCTTTTTTATGCCGCTTTCCTCGTCCTCGCCGTCAGCGCGGTATGTGCCCCACCCGCTATAGGTCCTTTTCTCCATGTAATATTTTCCCCTTTTTTTATCGTAAAAGCCTATCTCGGCCTTTACTGTGACCTTGTAGGTCTTCACGTTCCCCTCGCTGTCGTACTCGAAGGGCTCTCTGCTGTAATCGGTTATCGTCCCCTCGACGATGAGGGCTCCCTCTCCCTTCGGGGCAACCTCGAGCCTTCCGTCCTTCTCGACGGCTTCCATGAAGGCATCGGTCACATAAACTTCGAGGCCGTATCGAAGTGTCTTGTTTTCGAAAACGGGTATCTCGACCCTCCTCAACTCCTTCGGGAAAAATCCCGAGAAGGAGAAAACACAGGAGAGAAGGAAGAAAACCGTCACGGCGAAAGCGACCTTTCTCATGTGGATAACAAAGTAAACCAAGGAAGAGGTAAAGTCAACAGCAAGGGGCCTCCTGTCTCCCGGCCCACCGTCATTACCAGCACACTCCGAAAATCGCACTCCGTAAATCTCGAATCGGCCCAAAAACTTCATTTTCCCCTCGAGAGGCTTGACCTGCTCCACCGCTGGAAATAGAATAAGCACCCGTGAAAGCGGTTCTTATCTTATGAGAAGGCCCGAACACAGGAACATATCGCTGCTAATGCATGCAGGCCGCCCGATAAAGGCACTGGACGCTTCGGGCACACATGTGGTCGACGAAGAGGGAAGGGAATACCTCGACCTCACCGGC
>DRBW01000172.1 GCA_011042705.1 Caldifarciminota bacterium | reverse complement strand
GTTCACGACATCCTCGGCCTTCACCTTTCCCGCTATGTAATCATCTACATTTTTGGGATCGGCTCCCGTTACGATGAAGATCTCGCGCCATCTCTTCACCTCCTCGGGGGTCAAAACCTGCTTTGAGAAGTCGTAGGTGCCGTCCTCGTTCATGTAGACGTTCTCGACCCATGCCTTCGGATCGATGGTCCCCTTGTAAATCACCGGCTCGGTCTCGGGCTTAAGGCCAAAGGTCTTTGCGAAACAGCCGTTTTCCGTGACAGAGTAGGAGCCGTCGGGCCAGAGGGCGATCATGTCGTCCTGAATGGGCTGGGTGAGCTCACCCTGCTTGGAGAAGGTGGTGGTCGTCTTGCCTGTGCCCGAGAGGCCCATTATGGCCACGGCCCATCGCTCGTTTCCGAGCTTGACCACTTTGGCTCCCGCGTGCAGGACAAGTCCTCCCCTCTGGTAGACGAACTCGTTGAACATCCTGAGGATGCCCTTCTTGCTCTCGCCGAAGTAATCGGAATTTATAACGTAGGTCGTCCAGTGCTCCAGATCGACTATTATCGCCATCCTATCGGGCATATCGGGGAGCTCGAGCCCGGGGGTCATGACGAGCCTGAACTGCGGTCTGAAGGGTTCTTTCAACCTTTCGGGGGGTTCAACTCTCTCCCTGGGGAAAGCCAGGACCTGTTGCATCCCGGCCACGTTCGCGCCCTCTTTCGTATAGAAGCATTGTATGGCGACCGCCTTGTCCCCTATGCCATAGTAACCGTCTATCTCGATCAGCTCTCCCTGTTTCTCGATATATTCCCTCTGAATGTCCAGGATCTTCCTGGCTCTGTCGGGTTCGATGACCTTTACCGAATAGAGTCCAGCGTCGCTTAAAGGCGCTATGATATAGGTGTTTTTCTGCATCCTGGCTTTTCTCTTGGTAATCCTGTCGATATTGTTGTACGCCGAAAGAAGAGCTGCCGGGACATGCTTGAGGGTTATCTCCCTCAGCTCCTCCTGGGTAGGATTCTCGATGTACTTCACGTTGTAAGGCTTCAGGTCCTCCCAGGGCATCTTCTCGCTAAAATGCGCCATCGCGAAAAACCTCCTTTGTCGATCTGAGAAAAGATTTTAAACTCAGGCAAAAGAACTTTCAATTTTGTGAATATTTGCCAAAGTTCCAAATAGCCGGAGGCTCAGCTGCGGAGCACTCCCAGCTCCTTTCCTATTTTCTCGAATTTGTCCAGGGCAAAATCCAGATCCTCCCTGGAATGAGTGGCGGAGATCATCACCCTGATCCTGGCTTTGCCCCTGGGCACCGTGGGATAACCGATGGCCTGGGCAAAAATGCCCTCCTCGAAGAGACGCCTTGAAAACTCCTGGGCAAGAGGGGCTTCGCCGAGCATGACGGGAGTGATGGGAGTCTCGCTGTGCCCGATGTCGAATCCCCTCTCGACCATGCCCTTCTTGAAGTAGGATGCATTATCCCAGAGTTTCCTCACCAGCTCATCGGATTCCGTGAGGATATCCACGGCGGCTATACAGGCCGCCACATCGGCCGGGGTAACGGCGCTCGAGAAGAGAAAAGGACGGGCTTTCTGTTTGAGAAACTCTATAAGGGCTTTGCTCCCTGCGACATATCCGCCAACGACCCCGAAAGCTTTGGAGAGAGTTCCAACCTCTATATGCACCTTTCCGTGGAGGCCGAAGTGATCTACTATTCCCCTTCCGCCTCTTCCGAGAACCCCCTCGCCGTGGGCATCGTCGACCATGAGAAGGGCGTCGTATTTCTCCGAAATCTCGGCGATCTCGGGAAGTGGAGCTATGTCGCCATCCATGGAGAAGACGCCATCGGTGATAACGAGTTTCCTCCTGTACTTTCCGCCCTCCTCCCGGAGTTTCCTCTCGAGGTCAGCCGGATCTCTGTGGGCGAATCGGATTATTGTGGCGCGAGAAAGCCTGCAGCCGTCGATTATGGAAGCGTGGTTGAGCTCGTCGGAGAAGATCGCATCTTCCTTTCCAACTATGGCGGGAATCGTGGCGAGATTAGCGTTAAAACCTGACTGGAAACTTATTGTGGCCTCTGCGCCCTTGAACTTCGCCAGTTTTTCCTCGAGCTCCAGGTGAAGGCTCATGGTGCCGGCGATCGTCCTCACGGCCGCTGGACCCACGCCGAATTCATCGATGGCCTTCTTCGCCGCCTCCTTCAGCTTTGGGTGATTCGCAAAGCCCAGATAGTTGTTCGCGCACATGTTCAGGACCTTTTTGCCGTCCACGATAACCCAGGCTCCCTGGGGGCTGCCTATGGTCCTTATGGTCGTATAAAGGCCCTCCCTTTTCAGGGCCTCCACTTCTTCAACCAGAAAATCCAATTTTCCCATGTCGATCCTCCTTTATTCGGGTGTCAAAACTATCTTGCAGGCATCTTTCTTAATGAGGAGGTCCATGGCTTTGTGTATGTCATCGAAACCCAACCTGTGAGTCACGAGGGGCGACAGATCCACCCTCTCGCTCCTCAAAAGCTCCGTGAGCCTGTACCATGTATCGAACATCTTTCTGCCGTTAATGCCGTACATAACGGCGCCTTTGAAAACTATATCGTTTGCGAAATCAAAGGTGATCGGTCCCCCGGGAATGCCCAGAAAGGAAACCCTCCCGCCCTTCCTGAGGCTCTTCATACCCTGTTCTATGGCCTTCTGGCTCCCCGACATCTCGAGAAACACGTCGACACCCACTCCTCCCGTCTCATCGAGGATGGCCTGAATGGGATCATCTCTCTCGGGGTCTATTGGATGAGTGGCTCCCATTTTCTCGGCGAGTTCCAGGCGCATCCTGTGGGGCTCGACGGCAAAGATCTTCGAGGCCCCCGATGCCCTGGCCACAGCGATGGACATAAGGCCGATGGGACCACAACCGAAGACCGATACCGTTTTACCGGCCACGTCCTCTATTAAAGTGGCGTGAACGGCATTTCCGAAGGGTTCCTGCATGGAAGCGATTTCCGGCGGAATGGACCTGTCGGTTTTCCAGACGTTGGCCTCTGGAACGGAGATGTACTGGGCAAAGGCTCCATTGACGTCCACTCCGAGTATCCTGACGTTGAGGCATATATGTGAGTTCCCAGTCCTGCACATATAGCAGTGTCCGCAGGCTATGTGGGTCTCCGCCGACACGTAATCGCCGGGTTTCACAGATTTCACATCCCTGCCAACCTCGACGACCTCCCCAACAAACTCGTGGCCGAATATTATGGGCGGCTTTATCCTGCTCGCTGCCCAGGGATCCCACGTATAGATGTGGACATCGGTACCGCATATGGAGGCATTTATAACCTTAATAAGAACGTCCCCGGGACCCGGCTCAGGAAGCGGGGCCTCCTTTACTTTCGCTCCGGGACCCGGGGTCTCCTTCACGATGGCTTTCATCGTTTCCAATTCTGGACCTCCCTTTTTCTGAGAAAAGTATAATTCCGAAATCCTTTCAATTGCAAGTATTAAGAGGAAAAGGGGAAGTCCGTGAGTTTTCCACAGGGCAGGTCCTTGACAAATCCCCCCGGATTTTTTATATTGAGTGGTGAAAGGTGGTGAAAAGTGGTGAACAAGGGCAGAAAGAGAAACAGCAGACTCCATCGGATGGACCAGAAAGGAAGAGTCGCCATCCCCTTCTCCATCAGGCGCGATCTCCGCTACGGCGAGCTCCTCTACCTGACAAAGGGACTGGATCCCTGCATATACGTGTACACAGAGGAAGAATGGAAGAAACTCATCGCCCGATTCGAGGAAGCTTCCCTGGGGAAGACCTCCGTGAGAAAGAAGATCAGAAAGATCATGGGAGAGGTGGAGGAAGTGGAAATCGATCCCCAGGGGCGGATCAGAATACCCTCCCATCTGGCTCAATATGCGGGGCTCGAGGACCAGTGTTTCTTCGCCAGGATGCCCCGCTGGTTCGAGATATGGAACCCCGAGAGATACAGGGAATATATGGAGGAATCGGAGGACGAAGAGGAAATCGAGGAGTTCCCGCTATGAGAGCAGAAGTCATCGATCTCAGCGAATATCCGCTTTTCACCCTTTCTATGGCGAGGGAGCTTTTGCCCAGGGTGTGGGAGATCCTCAGGAGAGGCAACCCGATCAAATTTTACGGAAGCCTTGAGAGGCTCCAGCTCATTCGTTTCGTGTCAGGAATGGAATTCGATTCCATAGAAAGAAGCGATGCCCGCCACGAGCCGGTGATGGTCCAGGAAGTCCTCAGAACCTTCGAGCCCCTTGAGGGCAAGGTGCTGATCGATGCTACCTGCGGTCTGGGCGGACACACGAAAGCCCTCTCCGAAGGGGTAGGGCCCCGGGGACTCGTCCTCGCCATCGAAAAGGATCCTGAGAGCCTGCAAAGAGCCAAAGAAAAAATAGATTCAGCAAATGTCCTTTTTTACCGCGGAAGTTTCGCGGAGATGAAGGAGGCCGTGAAGGAGCTGGGGATAGGTCCTGTCGACGGCGTACTCTTCGATCTCGGTCTGTCATCTTTCCTGCTCGAGGGTTCCGGCAGGGGCTTCAGCTTCAGGAGGGATGAACCCCTCGACATGCGGTTCGATCCCAGCTCGGGCAGGCCCGCTTCCTATTACATCAATAAACTCAGGGTGGAAGAACTGGAATCCGTCATTCGGCTTTTGGGGGAGGAAAGATTTGCGAGAAGAATAGCAAGGGCGATAAGGGAGGAGAGGGACGCCGCCCCTCTCGAGAGGACGGCGGACCTGAACAGGGCCATAGAACGCGCGGTGAGAAGGCAGCACCTCCTTAAAGCCAAGATGCGTGTTTACCAGGCTTTCAGAATCCTGGTCAACGACGAACTTGCCACGTTGAAGGAGGGACTCCTTCAGGCCCTTCAGGTTCTAAAACAGGGCGGCATAATCGCCGTCATTTCCTATCACTCTCTGGAAGATAGGATCGTGAAAACCCTGTCAAAACTCCCCGGGGTAGAGGCCCTGTACAAAAAGCCTCTCGTTCCCTCCGACGAAGAAATCGTCAGAAACAGGAGGGCGAGGAGCGCCCGGCTCAGGGCCATAAAAAAGGTGGGTGATATAGATGAGGCTCTTTTTGACCGTATCGTTGGGGCTGTCGTTCCTTCTCCTCTTCCTCGCCCTGCAGAATAGCTTCTCTATCAGAGAAGCTGAGAAGGTGATGGAGCTGAGGAAGAGGAAAGCCGACCTCATAAGGGAGGTGGCTTTCTTAAAGAGTGAGGTGAGCTCCCTCAGCTCTTTCGCGCACATCTCGGAGAAAGCGAGGGAATTGGGGCTCAGGTTCCCAGAAGAAGGAGAATTAAAAGGTGACCTGGCGTTTGAGAATCCTGAAGGCATTCGTGTTCCTTTCGGGGGTCGCTATCCTGTCCAATCTGTTTATGCTCCAGTTGACAAAAAAGGGGGAACGGTGGCGCAGGCTCGGTAAGAGTCAGTTCATCGTAAAGGTTAAAACTCCGGCTGAAAGAGGTGAGATCTTCGACAGAAACGGGCGACCCCTCGCCCTCAACCTGCCCGCCCTCGTGTTATACCAGATCAAGGACAGGGTCAAGGACAGAAAAGGAATATTGAGGAGGCTCGGGATTAAAAGGAGAAAGAGACTCGGGAGAAGAAAAGCGCTGCTTCTGGCAGATGGAGTGCCCTTCAACCTCGAGGACGAATTGCGAAGAATAGACGGTCTCTACGTTCGGAGAAGCTGGGGGAGAGATTACCCGATATCGGAGGCCATCCTGTCGCTCCTGGGGTTCACCGGCAGAAACGGGCACGGTCTCGAGGGAATCGAGTACTCCTTTGAGGAGCCCCTCTCGGGAAAACCGGGATCAGAGCTCCTTCTCAGGACCAACGATCGATCCTACCTTTCCATGCTGAAGGAAACCCCGGCCCTGAGGGGAGCCGACCTCTACCTCACCATCGATTCCGACCTTGAGGAAATGGCCTACGAGGCTCTCAAAAGAAAGGTGATCGAGACCGAAGCCAGCTCCGGCTTCGTGATCATAATGAACCCGCAGAACGGCGAGATACTGGCCCTGGCCAACTATCCGAGTTACCCATACCCCGATGCCCTCAGGGTCCCACACGAGAGGTGGAAGAACAGGGCGATAACCGACCCATACGAACCGGGGTCTACCTTCAAGGTCGTCCTCTACTCCGTTGCCTACGAGGAAGGCCTTATTTCTCCCGAGGACAGCGTGGACACCGAGGACGGCTATGTCATCGTTCAGGGACACAGGATCAGAGACGTCCACAAAATGGGAAAAACCACGTACAGGGAAGCCCTCGTGCACTCCTCCAACGTGGCGGCGGCAAAGCTGGCCCTGGAGGTGGGGCCCAGAAAGCTTTACGAGATGGCGAGGCGGCTGGGCTTCGGCTGCAAAACGGGCATAAATCTTTACGGAGAATCCACTGGCAGGCTCAGGCCTCTATCGCGATGGAAGCCCATCAACACGGCGAATTTCGGGATGGGACAGGGCATCCTGGTGAACGGAATTCAGATGGCTCTCGCCTATTCTGCGATCGCCAACGGCGGCTACCTTCTGGCCCCGAAGCTTGTTAAAAGGGTGGATTTTTTCAACAGGACCTTCGTGCCTCCTGAGAGAATAGTCGTCAGAAAGGCCCTTTCCGACACGGTGACGAGTATCCTCACGGATATACTCACCGAGGTGGTGGACTCAGGAACGGGAAGGGCTGCGAAGATCGAAGGGATCAGGATCGCCGGGAAAACGGGTACCGCTCAGAAGGTCGATCCCCAGACCCACAGGTACAGCAGGGATAGGGTAACCACTTCTTTTATCGGCTATTTTCCCGCGGACAACCCCAGATACCTGATAAACGTTGTGATCGACGAGCCCAGGAAAGGGAGATTCGGAGGAACCGTCGCTGCTCCCCTCTTCAGAGAGATCGCTCTCAAGATCCTGGCGAGGGAATACGTTGAATTGGCAGGGCTTCGGAATTAAACTAAAGGGCAATGAAACTTTCTGAACTGCTTAAAGGCTTTGACATCAGAAACTTCCGTGAAGTCGATGTCAGGGGAATAGCCTACGACTCGCGGAAGGTGGAGAGGGGCTATCTCTTCGCGGCCCTTCGTGGTCAGAAGGCCGACGGCCACGATTTCATCGGAGAAGCCGAGGAAAGAGGGGCGGTGGCCCTTCTCGTGGAGAGGGAAGTCGAAACCACCCTGCCCTACGGGATCACGCCCGATTCCAGGGCTTCCCTTTCTCTGATCTCCGACAGGTTTTATGGGAGCCCATCCAGGGACCTCTTTGTTGTGGGCATAACGGGAACGAACGGGAAAACCACAACGAGCTTCATGGCCCACAGGATCCTATCTTCGAGGGGCGACGAAGGAGGCCTTCTGGGCACCATAGAATATGTATTCCCCGGCCGGGCGCTCAGGGCAGAGAGGACAACCCCCGAGGCCCCCGACCTCCAGCGCTACCTCAGGGAAATCCTGGACAGGGGCGGCAAATTCGCCGTTATGGAGGTGTCCTCCCACTCGCTGGTGCTGCACAGGGTCGATCACGTTGACTTCGACGTGGCTGTCTTCACGAACCTGACCAGGGACCACCTGGATTACCATAAGACCATAGAAAATTACCGTCAGGCGAAGCTCAAGCTCTTCCAGAAGATCGCCGGTAACAAGACGGCCATAATAAACGTCGACGACCCTAATTCGTCCTATTTCCTCGAAGCGGCCATGGGGAGGAAGATAACCTACGGGATGACGAGACACGCGGACCTCACTGCGGAAATCCTTCGCTCCGACATAAGGGGCCTCGAGATGAGGGTGGCGGGACTATATCGTGGCAACCTGAAGCTCTCAATGCCAGGCGAACACAACGTCTACAACGCCCTCGCTGCCCTCGCGGTTGGCTTTGTGGCGGGACTGACCTTCGAAGAATGTGCAAAGGCCCTCGAAGGACTGAAAGGGGTGCCCGGAAGGTTCGAGGCCCTGGCACCTCAGGGATTGCCCTTTCAGGTCATAGTGGACTACGCCCATTCGCCCGACGCGCTCAGGAACCTCCTCACTTCGGTCCGAAAGCTGAACCCGCGCAGGATCATAACGGTCTTCGGTGCAGGCGGCGACAGGGACAGAGGCAAAAGGCCTCTCATGGCGCAGGCCGTCGAGGAACTCAGCGACTACACCGTGGTCACCAGCGACAACCCCCGAAGCGAAGACCCCCTCGCCATAATCGAGGACATAAAAAGAGGATTCCGGGGCATCAACTACATCGTCATCCCTGATCGAGAGGAAGCCATCTACTGGGCTATAGGACAGGCTGGGCCCGGCGACGTGGTGGTCATAGCCGGCAAGGGACACGAGAATTACATGGAGATAAAGGGGGTACGTTATCCCTTCAGTGATCGCAACGTCGCCCTTGAGGCAATAAGAAAGAGGCTATCATGAGGTACAGGCTCAGGGACGTGGCTGAGATAGTAGAAGGCGTTCTCCTGAGCGGAGATCCCTCCGCTCCTGTGGCGGGGATTTCCACCGACTCCAGGACGATAGAGAAGGGCGAGCTCTTCTTCGCCCTCGAGGGAGAGAACTTCGATGGCGTTTATTTCGTCAAGGACGCCCTGAAAAAGGGCGCCTGTGGGGCTGTTGTGCCTCAAAGCTATCAGGGTCCCGGACCCATCATAAAGGTGGAAGACACCCTCAAGGCACTGGGAAAGCTGGCGGCTCACTACCGCTCTCATCTCAAAAATACGAGGGTCATCGGAATTACCGGATCGGTGGGCAAGACCACCACAAAGGAGCTGCTCGCCCACGTCCTCGAGGCACGGTTCTCGGTGAAAAAGAGCCCCAAGAGCTTCAACAACCTCGTGGGCGTGCCCCTGACCCTTTTTAGCGCCGACCCACAGACGGAATTTCTCGTCGCTGAGGCCGGCATAAGCAAAATCGGCGAAATGGAGAAACTGGCCGAGATCCTGCGACCGGATATTGCCATCCTCACCAGGGTGGGAAGGGCTCACGTGGGCTACCTCAGATCCACAGAGACCATAGCTCGAGAAAAATCCAGGCTCTTCGAGAAACTCGGCAGAGGCGGATTTGCCGTGGTCAACGCCGAAAGTCCTCACTATGAGATATTTGTCGAGAGTGTCCCCGAAGGGCGCGACGTCATCCTCTACGGCCTCGAAAGCGGCGATTTTAAGCCCGAAAGATATGTCCTATCAGGGGAAGGAACAGAATTCGTCGTTGAAGGGCACCGATACTGGCTCCCCAGGCCCGGTCCAGGAAACCTGGAGAACGCTCTCGCTGTCCTCCTCGTCGCCCTGAGGCTCGGAATGGATCCGGAGGAGATAGCGGAGAGGTTCAGCAGCTTTCAGGGGCCACCGATGAGAATGCAGAGGAGGAAGGTGGGCCCGTTTGAGGTAGTCAACGATGCCTACAACGCAAACCCCGATTCGATGGCTGAGCTGTTCAGAGCTTTTCCTGAAACGAACTCGGAGAGAAACATCTTTGTCCTCGGCGACATGCTGGAGCTCGGCGAAGAAGCCGAGAGGCTGCACAGGGAGACTGGCAGGGTTTTCGCCGAGACCGGTCACAGGATACTGATTGCAATCGGTCCCCTTGCCCGGGAGCTGGCACGAGGCGCGAGAGAAGCCGGGGCCGACAGGGTTTTTTCTTTCCTTGATCTTGAGGAGGCACTCGAATTTCTGAGGGAATTTTTGAGGCCCGGAGACAGGATCCTGCTCAAGGCCTCGAGGCTGATGGAATTCGAAAAAATAGAAAGGGCGCTGGAGGAATTCTGATGCTATATCAGCTTCTCTTTCCGCTAAGGGACAGGTTCTTCGCCTTCAACGTTTTCAGGTACATAAGTTTCAGGACCTTCTCTGCTGCCCTCACAGCCTTCGTGCTGACCCTCCTGTTGCTTCCGATCTTCATCAGAAAGATGAAAAACACCGTGCACACCGAGAGGATATCGGAATACGTGCCCCAGGGACATAAAAAGAAGGAAGGAACCGTCACGTCGGGAGGACTCGTCTTTCTGCCCGTCGTTCTTATCTCCGTCTTCCTGTGGGCAATCCCCTGGAACCCCTTCGTCTATCTCTCGCTTTTCGTCCTCCTCTATCTGGGAATACTGGGATACGTTGACGATAGGCTGAAAAAGAGGGGCCACAAAAAGGGCGGGCTCTCCCAGAAAGCCAAGCTTTTCTATCAGTCCATCCTCTCCGCCTTCGTCCTATTCTGCATATGCAGGCTGTATCCGCCCGAGTATGCCACTTCCACCCAGGTCCTCTTCTTCAAAAACGTGTTTCTGGAGCTCGGCGTCTTTTACCTCCTACTGGTCATCTTTGTCTTTGTCGGGACAACCAACGCCGTCAACCTCACCGACGGGCTCGATGGTCTTGCGGCGGGAGTTTCTCTTCCCCCCATGGCGGTGATGCTCGTTGTCGCCTATGTCACGGGACACCGCATCCTCTCCCATTACCTCAACATACTTTACATCCCTGGAATCGGCGAGCTGAGCGTCTTCGCTGGAGCCTTTATAGGAGCCCTCACGGGCTTTTTATGGTTCAATTCCTATCCCGCCGAGGTTTTCATGGGAGACACCGGTTCCCAGGCGCTGGGAGGGAGCCTTGGCATTCTCGCCATTCTGACCAAACAGGAGGTGCTCCTGGCCGTGGCAGGCGGGCTCCTCGTGATCGAGGCCCTGTCCGTCATACTCCAGGTGGCCTACTTCAGGAGCACGGGCGGGAAGAGGATCTTCAAAAAGGCCCCCCTGCACCACCATTTCGAGGAAAAGGGCTGGGCCGAACCGAAAATCGTCGTGAGGTTCTGGATTATCTCTCTCGTTTTCGCCATAATAGCCATCTCCACTTTGAAAATACGATGAGAAGCTTCAGAGAATCCATAGGCGGGCTCAGAGTCGCTGTGATCGGAGCCGGAAAGTCAGGGGTGGCTTCGGCACGCCTCCTTAAAAAGCTTGGAGCAGAAGTCTTCCTGTCGGAGGCGAAATGGATCTCCCCGAATCTCCGGGAGGAGCTAAAAATGCTCGGCGTTCGCTTCGAGGAAGGCGGCCATTCCGACAGGATACTCAATTCGGACCTCATAGTCCCGTGTCCCGGCGTCCCGCTCACAAACCCCTGGATCACGAGAGCCCGGGCGATCGGAATACCGGTTATGGGAGAACTGGAACTGGGCTACAGGTTCCTGTCCTCTCCCATAGTTGCCGTGACGGGGACCAACGGCAAAAGCACAGTGGTCTCCTGGATAGCTCACATAATGAGAAAATCAGGGGCGATAGCCTGCGGAAACATAGGTCATCCCCTGACATCGCTGAGCGGGTCGAAGGACCCCCTCGTTGTAGAGGTCTCCTCCTTCCAGCTGGAGACGATAATAGACTTCAAGCCCGGGGTCGCCCTTATCCTCAACCTGGATCAGGACCACTTCGACCGCCACGGCACCTTCGAAGCATATAGAAAGGCAAAAGCGAGGATCTTCGAGAACCAGGAGGAGGAAGACCACCTGATCCTCAATTACGACGACCCCCATCTCCGGGGCCTCGAAAAAGACGCGAGGTCCCGGGTTCATTACTTCAGCATCGAAAGAGCTGTGAAGGGTGCTTACGTTGAGGGAGAGTGGATCGTCCTGGAAGAGGACGAAAAGCTCAAACTCATGCTCACGAAATCGCTGGCCCTCTTCGGCGTTCATAACCTCCAGAACGCCCTGGCCTCTGCCCTCGCTTCCTATCTCATGGGCACGCCCCTGGAGGAGATAAGGGAGGGACTCGGGAGCTTCAGAGGGCTCCCCCACCGGCTTGAATACGTGGGGGAGATCGATGGCGTCAGGTTCATCAACGACTCAAAGGGGACGAATCCCCACGCGGTCCTGTGGGCTCTCAAGTCCATCGATGAACCCGTGATCCTCATCATGGGGGGGGAGGACAAGGGCCTGGATTTCACTCCCCTGCGGGAGATCGTAAAAAAGAAAGTGAAAAAGCTTATTCTCATCGGAGAGAGCAGAAACAAGCTAAAAGCCGTTTTTGAAGGCACCGTAGAGCTGTCGGAGGCGGGAAACCTGGAGGATGCCGTGGAGCTCGCTTTTAGCGAGGCCGAAAGGGGTGACGCCGTGCTCCTCTCTCCGGGATGCTCGAGTTTCGACATGTTTAAAAATTACAAAGAAAGGGGGGAAAGGTTTAAAGATGCGGTTCGCCGACTCGGAAGACACCAGATATAGCTTTGATTTCTGGATACTGGCTCCTGTACTACTTCTTCTCATGGCGGGAATAGTGCTCGTGTTTTCGTCCTCCTTCTACTGGGCTCAGAGGAAGGGTTTTAACCTGGGTCCTTATCACTACCTGATAGCCCACACCCTCAGGGTGGGGATTGGAATCGCAGCCCTCATTATCGCTTACTTCATTCCGCTAAAGATCCTGAAGAGGTTCTCCGGCCAGCTTCATCTCCTCGCCCTGGCTTCTCTGTTCATGGTCTTCCTGGTAGGACATGCCTCCCACGGAGCCCGGAGGTGGATCAGCCTCGCCTCATCCTTTTCCTTTCAGCCCTCCGAGATAGCCAAATTCACGCTGATAATCTACCTCTCGGGATATTTCGCCCAATGGACGAGGAAGATAAAGGAATTCAGAAAGGGCTTCGTCGTTCCCTTTGCGGCCACGGGTTTGACCGCTACCCTCGTTGCGATTCAGCCCGACTTTTCCACCTCACTTTTGATCTTCGCCCTGGGCATATCGATAATGTTTTACGCTGGAGTGAAAATACGATACCTGTTTCTCACGGGCCTCGTCCTGGCCGTGTTCTCGGCGGGCATGTACATGAAGGTGCCCCACGTGCGGAAGCGCGTGAAGAGCTATCTCGGTGAGAGGGAGAACTACCAGGTCACCCAGGCGAGGATAGGCATAGCCGAGGGAAAGCTCATAGGCAGCGGGATAGGAAGGGGAAAAGAGAAATTCCTCTACCTTCCTTTTCCCCATACCGATTTTATCTATGCAGTGGTTGCCGAGGAGACGGGCTTCATAGGGGCCTCGATCGTCCTCCTCCTATTCATGGTGCTGGCGGCAAGGGGGTTCCGAACTGCGGCTCTTCTTGCCGACGAGCCCTTCAGCTCCTACCTGGCCTTTGGCCTCACATTGATGATAACCCTGTACGCCCTCGCCCACATGGGAGTCGTCCTGGGACTCCTTCCCACAACGGGCCTGCCTCTGCCCTTCGTGAGCTATGGCGGAAGTGCCCTCCTTTTCAACCTGGCGGCCGTGGGGCTTCTTCTCAGGCTCTCATCGGAGGCAAAAAAGAGGGAGACGAGGATACTGCGATGGAAACTGAATTTGTGATATCGACGGGAGGAACGGGAGGACACATATTCCCTGCCCTCTCAGTGGCCGAAGAGCTGGCCGAGAGGGGAAGGGAAGTCCTGATCCTTCTGGGCGGGCCCAAATTCGAGGCCGAACTTCCTTTCAGGACTGTGAGGATAAAAAGCGGCCATCTTCACGGGTTCTCCCTCAAAACCGCCGGAGCTCTGTTGAGCCTTTCAGGAGGAATTCTGGAAGCCCTCTCCATCCTGCGGAGAGAAAAAAAGAAGCGGGAGATCAAGCTCATCGCCACGGGAAGCTACGCCACACTCCCGGTTTTGATAGCGGCGAATCTGCTCCCGGTGAGGTATTATCTCCTGGAACAGAATCTGCTGCCCGGAACGGTAACGGCCATCTTCGCGGGGAGGGCACGGGCCGTCTTCGGGACCTTCGAGGAAACGCGGGATTACCTGAGGGGGACGAGGTATATAAGGACCGGGAATCCGATAAGAAAGGGGGTCAGGAACCGTGTGGAAAAAGCTCTCGCCCGGAGAGAGCTGGGGCTCCCCGAGGAAGGACAGCTCGTCCTGGTCATAGGGGGCAGCCTCGGTGCCAGAAGCCTCGCAAAAAAGGCGCTCTGGGCGACCGAATTCATGCCCGGGATTTTCTTCCTGATCCAGACCGGCATAAGGAACTTCGAAGAAATCAGGGCGATAAAGGGAGAAAGGGGCGAAAATTTCAGGCTTGTGCCCCATATAGAGAGGATGGACCTGGCTTATTCCTCTGCCGACATCGCGGTCTCCAGGGCAGGAGGAGGAGCGATCGCCGAACTCGCATACCACGGAGTGCCCTCGATCCTCGTTCCCTTCCCCGAGGCCCGGAAGAATCATCAGTACCTTAACGCCAGGGCCCTTCACGAGGCCGGAGGCGCCCTTGTCATGGAGGAGAACGAACTGACGCCCGAATCCCTCGCCGTTGCCCTGCAGAGGCTCCTGGAAAACCCACAGAAGCTGGAAATTATGCGCAAAGCACTCCAGAACTTTGCTGCGCCTGAGGCAGCCCTTAAAATAGTAGAAATTGCGGAGGAACTCTGAGATGGTGATCTGGCGGAAATATCAGAAAATCCACATGGTGGGAATAGGTGGCTCGGGAATGAGTGGAATCGCTGAAGTACTTCACAATCTGGGATTCATGGTGACGGGCTCCGACATCCAGAGAAAGGACATCACGGAGAGATTGGAGAAACTCGGGATAAAGATTTTTTACGGCCATGCTCCTGAGAACGTCGAGGGCGCCGAAGTCGTCGTAGTCTCCACAGCCATACCGCCCGATAATCCTGAGGTTCTATACGCTCATGAGAAGAAAATACCGGTTATTCCGCGGGCGGAGATGCTCGCCGAACTTATGAGGATGAAGTACTCCATCGCTGTTTCGGGAGCTCACGGCAAGACGACGACCACATCGATGATAGCCTCTATCCTGGAAAAGGCCGGATACGATCCCACGGTTGTGGTGGGCGGCAGGATAAGGGGAATGGGAACGGGCGGCAAGCTCGGCCAGAGTGAATATCTGGTGGCAGAAGCCGACGAGTCCGACGGCTCCTTTCTCAAACTTTTCCCCACCATCTCCGTCATAACGAACATCGACGAGGAGCACATAGACACCTATGGGGATATGGAAAATCTCAAAAACGCTTTCATTGAATTCGCCAACAAGGTTCCCTTCTACGGCTGTACCGTGATCTCCATAGATGACCCGGGGGCGAGGGAACTGCTCCCGAGAATCAAGAGGAGGGTCCTGACCTTCGGACTCTCGAGGCAGGCCGACTTCGAGGCCCGGGAACTGGAGCTGAAAGGCCTCGGATCCAGCTACAGCCTCTACGTGAGGGGGGAACCCATGGGGAAGGTGAGGCTCGGCGTTCCGGGCATCTTCAACGTCAGAAATTCGCTGGCGGCCTTCGCGACAGCCTTCGAGCTCGACATATCTCCCGGCGTGGCTATCGAAGCCCTGGAGAGCTTTAAGGGCGTCATGAGGAGGTTCGAGATAAAGGGCGAAAAGAAGGGGATAATGGTCGTCGACGACTACGCCCATCATCCCGTCGAGATAGAGGCTGTCCTGAAAGCTGCCAGGAGGTTCTGGGAGGGGAGAATAATAGTTCTCTTTCAGCCCCATCGCTACTCCAGGACCAGAAGGCTCTACCGCAGGTTCGGAAGCGCCTTTCACCTGGCTGACATATTGATCGTAACTTCCATCTATCCGGCCGGTGAGAAGCCCCTGCCAGGGGTCACATCGGAACTGATATACAATGCTGCCAGGGACGCCGGCCACAGGGAAGTCTACCTGATAGAGGATCTGGATGAGGCGGGGAAGTTTCTCCTCGAGACCCTGAAGGAAGGTGACCTCGTCATCACGATGGGAG
>DRBW01000008.1 GCA_011042705.1 Caldifarciminota bacterium | reverse complement strand
TCCTCAACAACTCCTCGCCCACCTGCCACTCGGTGTCCCTCACCGTGAAGAGAAGCGGAGCCTCTCCCACGTTCGATATTGTCATCCACAGGGTGTCAACGGTGTCGGGAGGCAGCGTCACGTTAAAGCTCAGGGGACTGACCTCTATGTCGGGATACAGCCAGGGCTCCACAGATATGTCGTCAACATACCAGCCCTCGCGGGTCACAGCGCCGTCCGATGTCAGGCGGAAACGTATCTTGATGACGCCGGAGAAGCTTCTGAGATCGCGTTCCAGCCTCACCCAGCCTCCAGATGTGCCGTTGAGGGGATCTCCCAGCTGTTGCCAGGTGCTTCCTCCATCGGTCGATATCTCAACATAGCCGTAATCGTATCCCGTCTCAAGGTCGTAATAGGTCCAGAAAACGAGCTTCGACTCAGGGTAGAGGGCTATGTCCTCTGAAAGGAGCCATGCATTCATGTCGTCCACGTATTGCCAGTTTCCCTCCTGGCCGCAGTACCAGCTGTGGGTCGGGGAATTTGACCTGTGCTCCGTTATGTGCCACAGGTCGTTTCCGCCGCCGTGGGTCCAGTATCCCTGGCCGCTCTCAACGTCATCGGAGAAGCCGGGCTGGATGCCCACCACGGTGGAGAAAAATACCGGCTTTTCATAAGCGCCGCCGTTGGCCTGGACATCGACCTGGAACTCCACGTGAGTGCCTGCTGGTATGGAGGGATCCAGATAGACGAGGAAAGGTTGACCTGAGTTGCTGCCATAACCATCGGGGAAGGGCCCTATGTCCGAGAAGGGCTTTGTCCCCTCTATGATGGTGACGCCGGGCGTCGGCGAAGATAACGTCCCCGTGACATTTAAGCCTGAGTCAGCGGGGCATAGGTTCCTCAGGTTCAAAATGATCGTGATCGTGTCGCCGGGATCGGGAAGCTCGCCGTTCATGTCACGGATCTGCGAACCGTTGAAAGCGAGATAAAGGCCCGAAGCCCGCGTCACGAAAAGGTCCATGGGTATATTTTCGGCTACCTGCTGTGCTATGGTGGCAGAATCGGGCTGCCAGAAAGCCTCGCCGACCTCCACCACGAAGGAATAAGCTTTGGGCTTTTCCGACTGTTCGCCGTACATCCAGTCGTTTGCCTCGCCATTGACGGGATATAATAGCTGTGCGGGCCTGCCGTAAGTATAGCCGTTGGAGGCCCTCATTATCTGGGCCATGGCGACGAACACGTCCTCATCGGGAGTGGGCTGATTCACGTAGCCCCAGGAGTATAGGATCATGTTGGAGTAGCTGTGGTAATTTATAACTATCGTGGGCTGGATTGAGTCAACGAAATACCTCATCGCCTGGTTTTCGGGTTCGGAGAAAGCCGAGGGTCCCCTGTATGTCTGGTCACAGGGATCTGGGCTGGAGCCGGTGTTATCGTAGCCCCACATGTAACCGTAATTCCTGTTGGGGTCGACGCCATCACAGTCATCTATGTAGCCGTTGTTGTTATTGTCCCTGAGGTTCTTTCTCCAGTAACCGTCGCCCGACTCGTTGTAAACGTAACCATCGGGATTCATCACGGGAAGAAGGTAGATCTCCCTGTTGTCCACGAGCCAAGTTATGTCGGGATCGCTTCCGTAGTTTTCGCAAAGATATTTTGCAAACTCTATCGGTATGGTGCAGGAAATGGGTTCCCTGGCGTGATGAACCCCGTCGATAAGGACTGAGGGCTCGTCCTCATCTATGTTGGGATTATCGGATATTTTTATGGCCCAGATGTCCCTGCCGAACCAGGACTGTCCGACTGAGAATTTTGCCGTCGTTATGTCAGGATACTGCTGGTGAATGCTGTCGAGCTGGGCCTGCATCTCTTCGTAGGTATAATAGGGCCCGAAATTCACGAGAACGCCCTCTTTCTGCCATCTCTGCCACGTGGCCGAAAGGTCCGGGTCCAGTATCTCGTACCTGTAATCCTCCAAAATCTGCTTTTTGGATTGAGGGACTATCGCTTCGACGAACAGGTGATGAGGTTCAACCCGCGCGATGTCATCGATTCCTTTCTGGATCAGCCCCTTCACGTCTTCGGGACTGTTCAGATGTATCCTCACCCACATGGGACCAGACACACCAGTCCCTATGAGCGAGAGAAGCAGTATTATGCACACACTGCGTTTCATCTCGATCTCCTTTTTTGGCACCCCGAGGGGGTCTCCTGGTTTTTAAAGAGGTATATTAAACCGGAAGGAACATTGAGCAGGAGATTATTGGACTCCTCTTATCTGGCATAACTTATATATATAAACCTGTGTTGACGTAAAATCAAGGTCAGGGTGAAATGTTTCCCGCGCAGAAGCTTCTTTTCAAAAAGATATGTTTGGCGGAGCGCGACCCTTGCTTTACCATATAAAACATGAAAAGGATTTACCTGTTGCTTGGACTGTTCCTGTTTTCCTGCTCGAGGGGCGGCAGAGTGGATTATTTCCCCCTTCAGCTCGGAAACAGATGGACATATCAGCTGTACTCGATGCAGAAGGGTTGGAAAACGGCGAAGAGATACGTGGATTCAAAGGCGGAGATAAAAGGAATGCAGGTCTACAGGCTGAAAAACACATTTTTCCCCGATTACTTTCTCGTCTCGGATTCGACCGGCGTGAGGGCATACGGAGCCGACATGAAAACACGGGGCAGGGACTTTGTCGACAATTCCATAGTGGTTTATTCGGAACCTGACACCTGGCTTCTCTATCCCCTCGAGGTGGGGAAAAAATGGGGGGGCAGCTACTATTTCGAGAAAGACATCAAGAAAGATGGAAAGCTGAGAACCGAAGTCAAGTATCAGGTCTCTGTTCTGGATAAGGGAACCGTTCAGGCTGGCAAGAGAAAATACAAAAATTCCTACAAGGTCCGGTATCGAGAGATAATTACCCTGATGGTCATAGACTCCAGCGGAGTTCATGCCGACGTCGATACATCGGAGTACACGGTCTGGTATGCTCCCAGGGTGGGGCCAGTTGTCATAGAGGGGTTCGGCTATCTGGAGGATTTCGTCAGGGGGAATCCTGAGCTCGAGAAGATCAGGGACTCGGGGAGTCAGTAGGTGAGTGAGTAGAGGACTATATTTATCCCCATTTTGAAGGCAGCTTCTCTTTTTTCCTGGGGGTCGTTGTGATTGGGCGTCCACCCATCGGAGATATTCGTGTTGTATGTGTAATAGACGACCATCCTGTCGCCTATGAAAATCCCGTATCCGTGGGGCGGCCCTGGTTTGTGCTCGTGGATTTTGGGGAGTCCTTTCGGGAAATCGTAGAACAGGTGGTAGATCGGATGGTCGAAGGGGAGCTCTACCAGCTCCCGGTCCGGAAAGACCTTTTTGATCTCCCGGCGGAAGCTCCTGTCCATGCCGTAGTCGTCGTCGGCATATAGAAATCCTCCCTTTTCCAGGTATTCCCTGAGGTTTTTCGCCTCGTCCTCGGTGAGCCTGATGTTTCCGTGCCCTGTGAGGTAGAGAAAAGGATAATTGAAGATCTCGCGGCTGCCGATGTCCACGACAGCCTGATCTGGCGCCACGGCCACTCCAGCCCTCTTCTGTAGTTCTGCGGCGAGGTTCGGAAGGACGTCGGGGTCGTTATACCAGTCTCCTCCGCCCCTGTACTTAACGCGGGCGAGCTGAAAATCGTAGTCGGCGCCGGCCAGGATGCCCGCCATGATGAGGATCAGGCTAATCTTTCTCACCGGCACTCCTCTCATCTTCTGCCCTTTCTATGGCCTGAATCAGGAGTTCTATGTTCCTGCGGTCCTCCAGCATCTCGTAGAAATCCCTGTAGTCCTTGAAGCTCAAGAGGCTCTGCACTATGGGTTCGAAAAACACCATGACCTGACTTGCCACGAAAGAAAGCGGTTTGGCGCTCTCCAGAATGACGATGGCGGGGACAGTCAGCCTCCACTGCACGACGCGCCTGGCGATTTTCTCGATGAGAACGGAGTAATCCTTTTCCTCACTCGCTTTTCCCCCGGATTTTTCCGAGAATTTCAACATTGCTCAACCTCGCATCGCTGATGAGTCCTTTCCCGTATAGAACTCTGCCCCTGCTGTGTATTTCCACAGGGCTTTCCGATATTATCTTTTTTTCTCTTTCCTTCCATCTGAGCGAAGTAGTATAAAGGGTATCGCCCTCCTGGGTATATACCCTCACCTTTCCGAGGGCTTTCATGTCGCCCTTATCTTGAAATACGACCCCCGAATCGGCCCAGAGTTCCGAGGTTTTACTTCCCTTCTCGTCGTAAAAGTAAAGGACGAAATCGTAAACGCGGGTCGTATCCCTGAATTCCTCCACCCTTCTCGCGAACAGCTCCCAGGATTTTTTGCCAAGGCGGGTTTCCGTGATCCTTACGCCGCGCAGGACCTCCTGGGACTCCGTTTCTTTCTTTTCACCCCGCTTGCTGCAGGCGAGGAACAGTAAGATGGAGGCGAGAAGGAGATACCTCATACAACCCTTGCCCTCATCAGGTCATGGAGGTGAATGATGCCGATGGGATGCTTCTCATCGTCCACCACGATGAGGGCGGTAATGCCGTACTGTTCCATTTTTTGAGCCGCCGTCGTGGCAAGCTCCTCCTTCGTTATCACCTTTGGGTTCCTGTTCATGACATCGCTGGCTTTGAACCTGAATATGTCGCTTTCCCGTTCGAGAAGGCGCCGGAGGTCGCCGTCAGTTATAACTCCCACGACCTTTTTCTTCTCGTCCACCACGCTCGTTATGCCCCTCTTGGCCGTCATTTCAAGGATCACCTGCTTCATGTCGGCGTCCGTTCCCACCACGGGTACGTATTTTTCTCCCGTCAGCATCATGTCCTCCACTTTGAGCCAGAATCTCTTTCCGATGAAACCTCCCGGATGGAGAGCCGCGAAATCCTCAAGCCTGAAATTCTTCTCGAAAAGGAGAACAACCGAGAGGGCGTCTCCCAGGGCCATGGTCGCCGTGGTTGATACGGTGGGAGCCAGGTCATAGGGACAGGCCTCCTTGTCGACTTTGACCTCCAGGACGACATCGGAATTGTGGGCGAGCTCCGAATCCTTGTTGGCCGTTATCGCGATTATCGGCAGATTCCAGCGCTTCAAAAGAGGGATGAGAAGGTGAAACTCATCGGACTCGCCGCTTTTCGATATGGCGAGCACCACGTCATCCCTTGAAACTATGCCCAGATCCCCGTGGAGGGATTCGGTAGGGTGTAGGTATATGGCGGGGGTGCCCGTACTCGTCAGGGTAGCAGCTATCTTTTTGGCCACTATGCCCGATTTTCCGAGGCCGGTCACGATCACCCTTCCCTTCTTGGAGAGAATAAGGCGCACGGCCCTTATGAAATCCTCCCCAAGGCCGTCTATGATAGCCTGTATGCCTTCCTTTTCTTTCTGGAGCACGTCGCGGGCGATCGCCAGGATCTTTTCCTCTCTCATCGTCCCCTCAGCTTGAAGACAGAGATTTTCCTGTAGAGAGGGCCTTCGGGCCGCAATATGCTTTCGTAGAGGATTACCTCGTTGATTCTGAAGGACCTGCCGCTGACGCTATCCAGATCCAGGTCCTCGAGGGACACCCTTTCCCTCGAATATCTCTTCGCGCGGGCGAGCGTCAGGTGTGGCGTGAATTCCCTGTCTTCTTTGTCAAAGCCGATTTTCAGGAGCTCCCTGTCTATTCTCTCCTGAAGCCTTTTGATTTCCTCGAGGTCGCCCTCAATGCCGAGCCAGAACACCCTGAGGGCGCCCCTTTTGGGGAATGTCCCGAAATCCGAGGTGGTTAAGTTAAAGGGAGCCTCAGCGCGCGTTATCATGTCGAGAACCCGTTTGACCTTCTCTATCTTTTCCTTTTCCACTTCTCCGAGAAATTTGAGGGTGATGTGGAGGTTTTCTTCCTCGACCCACTTCAGATCTCTGTGGGATCTTCTCGCCCTCTCTGTGGCCCGCATTACTTCCTTCTTAACTCTTTCAGGGATGTCAACGGCGATGAAGCATCTCATTGGTTAAGATTTTAATAACTGGTCAGAGCCTTGTCAATCCAATGGACTTGCATTTAAACTTAAGGGATGAAAACAGTTATCGTAATACCGGCGCGATACGGCTCGTCGAGGCTCAAGGGAAAGCCGTTGAGAGAGATCTCCGGCAAGCCCCTGATACAATGGGTATTCGAGGGAGCGATGGAGAGCAAATTGGCAGATGAGGTCCTCGTCGCCACCGACGATGAGAGGATAAAGGGGGTTGTGGAGGGTTTCGGTGGCAGGGCGGTATTGACGCCTCCTGATGTTCCCTCGGGAACCGACAGGGTTTATAAGGCTATAGAAGAGACCGATTTCGATCTGGTGATCAACCTTCAGGGCGATGAGCCCATGGTGAGGGGAGGCCTCCTCGATGCGATTATTGAAGAGCTCAGGCGGGGCGAGAAAATTGTGACCTGTGCCTATCACCCAGAAAACATCGACGAGATCGGCGATTCCAACAGGGTTAAGGTGGTCCTGGACGAGAGCGGTTATGCCCTTTATTTCTCCCGGTCCCCCATTCCCTTTATCAGAAGCGGCAGATTGAGGTCTGGCGATTTCCTGATACACGGCGGGGTATACGGCTTTGAGAGGGAAACCCTGAAGAGATTCGTGAAGATGGGAGAGGGGAGGCTTGAGAAACTGGAGGGGCTGGAGCAGCTCCGCGCTCTGGAGAGGGGGATCAGGATAAAAGTATTGCTCTCCGATATGCCGCTTTATCCCGTCGATACGCCCTCCGACCTGATTCGGGTCGAGAGGGTTATCGGAACGAAACATGAATTCTCTGAAGGGAGAAATCGTTAAAAGAGCGCTGAGGCTCGGACTCATCTGGAGGCCGGGCCTTCTTTCTGAACTGATAAGGGAGGATCCGGGGCTCAGGGAGGAGCTCGACGGTTTGGAGAAAGAATTCAAGGAGGCCTGGGAAAGGGGAGATAAAGAGGAGTGCGTCGAGATTCTTGAGAGATGGGAGAAGGCGCTCCTCGGAGCCCTGAGGAGGCGGAAGAAAGGTACAGTTTGGCCCCCTGGGGAGAAATAAGAATGCTTAAGGCACCAGCTCCTTGTGGAGGGGCTCAAGTTGTTTTAAAATAAGGGGGAGGAATCTCGAAGCTTTGGTGTTTTGATGGAGACTTTGAAATCTGTGCAAAGGCCGATGAAAAGGTTAGGACTATTTAAGACCAATAAAAGGGGGTAAAATGGCTACCGTTCTTGTCGGCAATCTGATAGAGAAATTGATGTCAAACCGGGCGAGGGAGGCCATTCTCGTTCCCGGAGCACCGCCGACCCTCAGAAGGGGAAAGGAATTCATACCCATTTCTGCTGAAAAATTGACCCCCGACGACGTCAGGCAGGTGTTGATCAACCTGCGAGCGAGGTCAGTCCGCATAAACTCCCCCCTCGAGGAAGCCGGCCATTTTTCCTTCGGTGTTTCCGGAGTAGGGCGGTTCAGGGTCAGCTATGTCACACAGAGGGGCTCTTATGCCGTGTTTCTGCACGTGGTGGAGGAAAAGACTCCTTCGCTCTGGGATCTCGTTCCCGACGATGACGTCAGGTCAGTGCTACAGGAGGTGCAGAACCTTCAGAACGGCCTCATCTTTATCACCGGTCCTTATACTATCTGCAACACCGATCTCGCCGGAGCCCTTCTCCTCGAAATCCTCACCAACAGGGCAGCAGTGATCTATACCCTTGAACAGCCCCAGGCCTATTCGCTGAGGCACAATCGCTCCATCGTGGTGCAGAGAGAAGTGGGTTCCGATGTCCCCGATTTCGCCGAGGGGATAGCTGATGCCCTCAAGATAGCTGCCGACGTGATCTACATCGGCGACATACCGGATACGAAGACGGCCGAGGCGGCACTCAGAGCGGTGGAATCGGGAAGGCTCATAATAATAACCTATCCCTCGGGCGGGATAGTTGCCGGGCTCATATCTCTGGAGCGTTATTTTGCCGATCCGATAACCATGCGTCAGAGCCTCGCCCATACACTCTACGGGATCTTCTCGCCCTCTCCGCTCACGACAGGTGAGAGCCCCGCCCTGGCTATGGAGTGGCTCCTCAGGGATGACGAGATCACGAGGATGATAGAGGATGGCAACTTCACCGAGATGGAGAAGAGGATTAAGACCACGAGCAGGTTAACTGCCTGATTCCCGATTCAAGAGGGATCGAATGAAGGCCCGTTCCTCCTCCTCAGTGTGGATTTCCCCGCGGAGCCGGAGTACCTCGATCTTTTTGAGGATCTCGCCGATTTCCCTTCCCGAGAAGCCCATTTCCATGAGCTCCGCAGGTCTTATCCGGGGCGAGGCATTCCTCTTCCGGCGGAGGTAATCGAGGAGAAAATCTCTGAGACCTGGCCTGCAGGCTGCCAGGACGAGGAGGGCTTCCTCGGCGCGCTTCCCTTGTTTCAGATGGAATTCCCCGGGATCCGTCTCTATTTTCTCTTCCCGCAGCTCAAGGAAGTCCATAAGGACTTTCTTCTCAGATCTCTCGAGGGGGAGGTTCTGGACGAATTCCCGGGCTCCGGCGCTTTCGGGCAGGTAGAGGGCGAAAAATAGGACCCAATCGCCTTCCTTCCTTTCTCCGAGAAGCTTATCGAGCCTCCTGAGTTCCTCTATGGAAGCTTTCCTGTGTTCCCAGGGGAAGAGGCCCCTTGCCTCGACCTCATGAAAGAACTCCGCCCGCCTTTCCTCCGTCGATCCCCTTCGAAGCTCGTTTTCTATCCTGGGGAAAGTCAAAAGTCCCGCGTATTTCCTCGCCAGATCGAACTCGCGCTCGGTCAGCGGGTCATAGGAAAAGTCGAACCTCAGAGAGTAACGTATTGCCCTGTAAGCGCGGGTGGGGTCGTCCCGGAAGCTGCCCTCCTTGAGGACTCTGATGGTGCCCCTCCGGAGGTCTTCGAGACCGGATGCTGGGTCTATGAGTTCCCCGAAGTTCGATTTTCTCAGGGAGATAGCCATGGCGTTGATGCTGAAATCACGCCGCCAGAGATCTTCCTCTATGGATTCAGCGGGCTCGACCTCTGGGAGGACCGCCGGGCGGGGGTATCTTTCCCTGCGGGCCCTGACAACGTCGAGAATCCTCCCATCGGGAAATGCGAATTTTGCCGTCATGAACTCTGAGAGCCGGAATTCAACGGGCCCGAGCTTCTTTATGGGTTCGATGAATTTTTTAATATCTTCGAGAACGACGATATCGATATCGGGGCTTCTTTTGCCGAGAAAAAGGTCCCGGGGATATCCCCCTACAACGTAGACTTCCTCCTCTCCGAGGAGTTCAGAGAGGCGCTTCAGGAAAGGATCACTCTTGAGGCGATCGGCGAGATTCACTCAAGCGGTTCCAGGAGGAACAGTACCTGTCCGTATTCCACGGGCTGAGCGTTTTCAACCAGGATCTCGACCACCTTCCCGTTGATATCCGATTCTATCTCGTTCATGACCTTCATCGCCTCGACTATGCACAGGACCTGCCCCTTTTTGACGATATCTCCGACCTGAACGAAGGGATCGGCGTCGGGAGCGGGAGCCCTGTAGAAGGTCCCAACGATGGGCGACTTGATGGGATGGAGGTTTCTCTTCTCCTCGACCTGTTTCTCCTGGGGCTTTTCCTGGGGAGCACTTTCTCGTTTCGGGGCGGGCGCGGTCTGCGGCGTTACAAGGGCTTCTCCAGGCCTCACCTTCACTATCCTGACCCGCGTGAAGAGGTCGCTGACCTCTATCTCCGCGAGCCCATTTTCCTCAAGGATCTTTATGAGTTCCTTTATTTTTTCCAGCTTCACTCTTTAACCCTCTCCAGATATTTTCCAGTCCTCGTGTCGACCCTGACTTTGTCCCCGATCTGGACAAAGAGAGGAACCTGGATGACGAGCCCCGTCTCAAGCTTGGCAGGTTTCGACCCTCCCGATGCCGTATCTCCCTTGAGCCCGGGATCGGTCTCCACAACTTCCAGCACAACAGAATTGGGCAGTTCGATTCCGAGAGGGCTGCCGTCGATGTACAGGATCGTCACCTCAAGGCCTTCTTTCAGGTACGGCAGGATGTCCTTCAGCTGATCCTCTGGAAAGATGTGCTCTTCGTATGTCTCTATGTCATAGAAAACGTAATTGTCGCCCGTCGTGTAGGAAAAGGCAGCGGGTCTCCTTTCCACCCGGACCTCTTCGACGGTATCGGTATCCCTGAGGCTTATCTCCCTCACCTGTCCCGTCCTCATGTTTTTGAGCTTGGTCCTTATGGTGGCGCCTCCCCTCCCCATGTGAATGTGCTGAAAATCCACCACAAGATAAATCTCCCCGTCGAGTTTTATGGCCATCCCTGTCCTGATATCGGGCATGTGCAACCTCCTTTATACCTTGATCAATTCCTTGCTGGACGCCGTCAGTATCCGTGGGCCGTCCTTTCGAAGCACAACCATATCCTCGATCCTCACCCCCCCGAAACCCGGCAGGTAGATGCCGGGCTCAACGGTGAAGACCGTATTTTCCCTGAGAATTTCCTCGGAGCTCTCCGCCACGCGGGGCAGCTCGTGGACGTCCAGCCCCACGCCGTGGCCGAGCCCATGGCCGAATTGCTCTCCGTAACCCCGCTCCTTTATGTAATTTCTTGCGATGCCGTCGAGATCGGCGGCTTTCATCCCTATTCTTGCCCTTTCTTCCGCCAGTGTCTGGGCCTTCAGGGTGATCTCATAGATCTCCAGGAATTTGGGATCGGGCGAGTTTCCTATCCAGATCGTGCGGGTCATGTCGGAGTTGTAACCGTCGAGTCTGGTGCCGAAATCCATGACCACCATGGTTTCCCTTCCCAGTTTGACCGGTCGGGGCCTGGCATGGGGGAGGGCAGAGTGAGGACCCGAAGCGACGATCGTTGAGAAGGCAAAACCTTCGGCGCCGTGCCTTTTCATCCTGTATTCGATCTCTGCGGCTAATTCCAGTTCGGTCATGTCAGGATTTATGATTTCCAGCACCTCGGAGAAGACCTCATCGGTTATTCTCTGCGCCCTTTCTATTTTTTCTATCTCCTCGTCGGTCTTGGTGGACCGCAGTTCCATGATGTAGTCGGGCAGGGGAAGTAACTCGCGGTCTCCCAGGAGTTTTTTGAGCTCTTCGTAAAAACTGTATGTCGCATATTTCGATTCAAACCCCACCCGTTTTGCATTTCCTATGAATGCCGTGGATTCTTCGAGGAGTTTTTTCCCGATATGAATCTCAAATTCGGCCGAGACTTCCTGGGCAGATTGCTCTTTGTACCGGAAGTCGGTGAAAAAATGTGCCTCTTTTTCGGATATGAGGAGCAGTGCGGAGGAACCGGAGAACCCCGAGAGATACCTTATGCTGGAGAGATTGGTCACGTACATTGCCTCGGCGTTTTTCTCGGCCATAAAAGCCCTGAGCTTTTTCAGTTTTTCGGCCATCAGGTTTTTTCCTCCTTAAATCCCTGCTTCCAGACCCAGATGTTCTTTTTGTCCATGTCTTCTATCGAACGGAAAAGCAGTCGGATCTCCTCAGTGGCGCCGGCAAGGTGTACGGCTTTTCCCGTCCGCTCCTTCAGCTCCTCCAGCTTCATCTCGATGTCAAAGGCCCAGGGGTACAGGAAATAAACCTTGCGGTAATGGAAAAAGGCCTCCTTGAAGTCGCCCTTCTCCTCGAGGAGCTGGGCGAGCCTGTAAGCAGAGGGGAAATCATAAGGTTCCAGCCTCAGGGCCTCTCTGAAGGCCGCCAGAGCCTCGCTTTTCCTCGACAGCTTGAGGAGGATCTCTCCCCTGAGATGATGGGCAAAGGGCTGTTCACGGTTGCGGGTTATCGCCTCGTCGACTGTTTTCAATGCCTGCTCGTATTTTCCCTCCCCAAAGAGAAGTGATGCCTTCTTCAGGAGGGGGATAAACTTCTCCCTGTTCTGCCCCATTCTCAAAGATTATGCCAAATTTTTTGCCCTGTCAAGACAGAGCCCCGCTGAAGGTAATTTGCCTTCGATGGCCTGATTTCTATTTTCAGGAGCTCTTGCATTACAGGCTGATGAGCGCACCGGAGCGCTCGTTCCTGATTTTTATCTTTTTGGGGGCGGGGCTCGCAGGCGAGCCCCGACCCCATATCAGCTCACCTCACCTTCAGGATACGCAGGGCCGGCCTTCCCTTTTCTGTGGCGAAATAGAGGCCGGGAGGTAGGAGATCGATGGAAACCGTCATCCTCCTTCCGGCGGCATCGAAAACACTCCATTTCCCCTTTAAGGTTGAGACACTATCGCTCGCCGACAGGTGGACACGTGGCCTTTCCCGGACTGCAGAGGGCTTTCTCCGGCCGAGTATCGGCGAAAGAGTGAAACTGTTTCTTGCGTCGTGATTCTCCTGCAGCCAGTCTCCCTGAGGGGAAAATTCCGAGATCTCATATGCATAGAGAATTCCGTTGGGGCTGAGAGCGACGAGGTCGGACCTTTTGTCCCCGTCGATATCGGCCACGGCGGGGGTGAGTAACCTGTTGTTACAGGGGCACTGGGCAAGGACGATGGGCCATCCCTTTTCGATTTTGCCGTTTATGTCAAAGGCGTAGACCTTCACTTTGCTGTTGTTCGCGCAGAACTGTACCACCACGGAGTTCTTTTTCCCACCGTGCAGGTTCACGGCGAGGGCTTCGCCTGGAAATCCCGAGCTCCGGAATATGGGTTCCCCATGATTGCAGGGCGTTCCATCGGCCCTGGCGACGTATACGATTCCCGTCATGATATCCGTGGCCGTTAGTATGACCTCCGGCAGCCCGTCTCCGTCGAGATCGCCGGCCGACAGGCCACAGGGAACGTAAAAGATCGATGAAATGCCGGTCCTAAGGGGCCAGCCCGGGACCGTAGTTCCGTCGAAAGCCAGGGCATTGAGTGTCAGCCGGTCCTCCAGCTCGCCCATGAGGAGTATCTCTAACTTCACGTCGCCGTCCAGATCGACAAGGATGCCACCGAAGATCGTATCCAGCCCTGAACTGAACTCCCGGAGCACATCGCCGTTGAGGTCCACAATCCTGATCGGATCAGTCAGGACGATGAGTTCGAGGGCGGGATCTCCCTCCACATCGGCCGTGAGTATGTCCCCGCCGAGGAGGCCCGGGTTTCCATTGTGGGGAAGAACGATTTCACCGCTGCCCTTTATCACGTGGGGCCCGAAGGAAGAAGGAGCTATGAGCTCATCGAGGCCATCTCCGTCCATATCGATGAGGGAAAGGACTCCGAGCCTGGTCCTGATTGTGACCCAGCCTATGGTGACCGGCCAGGGAGGAAGCAGGGCGCCCCATGTGTTGAAAAGATAAGTCCTGATGGAGTCATCGAGCCAGTAAGCTCTGCCAGCGGCGATTTCCTGATGTCTTCCATTCCAGGCGTTTCCCACTGCCGCCTTCGAATTGAAGATGTATCCTCGCATGGTCGGCCATCCGTCCATCACGACGCCGTGCCCATCCACTGCCCAGATGCCTCCGGCCACCGCGACGATGTCGTCACTTCCATCGTCGTTAAGGTCCGCTGTGGCAGGCGAGTAGACGAATCCTCCGTCGAGATGAACCGGGAATCCAGGCTTGGGAGAAGGAAGAAAACAGACAATAAGGGCAAGGGATATTCCCCATCCCATTGCCACCCACCTCCTTTGGTTTAGTTCGATTACCTCCCCAGAATCTCCATCGCCGCGAGCGCCGTGTTGTGGTGTATCTCAACCACCTCGTCGAGGGGGTTCGTATATCCGCCTCCCAGGGTGATGGCGACGGGTATAGAGCGCTCGGCGGCGTAGCTATATACGAGCTCGTCCCTTTTTCTCAATCCCTCCTTTGAGAGCCTAAGCTGGCCGAGGGGATCCCCCCTGTAGGGATCGGCTCCGGCCTGGTATATTATGATCTCTGGTTCGATCCTCCTGAAGGCTATTTCGAGCCCTTCCCTGAGTTTCTCCAGATATTCCTCATCGCCGACCCCGGCATCGAGCCCTATATCGAGGTCCCCGGGTTCCTTGGGATAAGGATAAAGGAGCTCCTGGTGAATCGAGAAAGTGAAGACATCGGGATCACCACGAAAAATAAAGGCAGTGCCGTTTCCCTGGTGAAGGTCGCAATCGACGATGAGGGCCTTCTTGATTTTCCCCGCGGCTTTGAGCTTTTTAACGGCATAAGCGATATCGTTTATGTAGCAGAAACCCTCGGCATGGTCGGGGTAAGCGTGGTGGAATCCTCCCCCTATGTTCATGCTCCAGCCCTCTTCAAGGGCTATCGAGGCGGCCCTGTGAGATCCCCCGGCCATGTAGATGAACCCCTCCACCACCGTCGGGTTGAGAGGGGCCTCCGACATCAGCGTCCTCCATGTCCAGCGAAGGTTGATGAAATCCTCGAGATACTCCTTCTCGTGGACCAGCATGAGGTCTTCGAGAGAGGGCCTTTCGGGCTCCACGAAGTAGCTCTCATCGCCCAGGTCCTGCAGGAGCTTTCTCCTCAAGAGCTCGTACTTCTCCACGGGAAAGACGTGTCCCTCCAGGTCCATCAGGTACTTTTTCGAAAAGACGAATTTCATCAGCGGCTTTCGAGAAGGGTTTTGAAGTAAGCTTCTATCAGTTTTCTCATCTTGGCAGGAATTTTCTCCCTGCGTGCCTCTAAAAGGGCCCTTCTGAGCCTCTCCCTTTCCTGAAGTTCCTTAATTGGCCCGGGGTTTCTGGCGATGAATTCCTTTCCGGGCTTAGATTCCCTTTTCCTCGTGAACTCGCGCTTTCTTATGGATCTCTGAGCCTCGAGGAGGCGGGTCAGGAGCTTCTGCTGTTCCTGCAGGAGCTTTTCGTCTATCTTCTTTTCCTGCATTTTCTTCGCTATGTCAGCGGCCTGTTTCGCCGCCTCTTCCAGTGCCCTGAGAAGTCCTTCCTCGTTGAGGCTGCTCGAGAGCTCCTGGAGCGCCTGGCTTATGGCTTTCTGTCGGGCGGCGAGCTGAGCGAGCTGTTCCTGGGTCGGCTGCGGCAGGGGCGTGGGGAGAGGTATAAGCGACTGAGTGCCCTGGTTTATCGCGGCCTGCTGCTGTGCCATCTGAGCCAGTGATTTCATGGCTTCCTGGAGTCCTGTGGAGGAACAGGAGCTGTTCATACAGCTCTGAGTGTTGTACATCTCCACGACGGCGCGGTTCAGGCTCTCGAGGGCCCTCATCGCCGCACGTTTACCCTGGCCTATACGGTTGTTCTCGCAGGATTCCTTCGCCTTAAGCATCTCGTTACGGGCCTTTGAGAGGAGGCCGGCAATGCGGGGAGAGGCAAAAAAGGTCTGTTTCATCAGGTCCATGTACTCTTTTATCGTTTTTTCGACGGCGCGTCTCAGCCCCTCTTCTCTGAGGGCGAGCTCGCGGGAGTCGAGCTTCTCCCAGTCACTCAGCACCTCCTCCTGCCTTTTCGATGTGAAGATGGAGGATTCCCTTATCTTCTTGATGGCCTCTGTCAGGCGGGCCATCCTCATGGAAGACATGTTCATGTGGAGTGCCAGGAGGTGCTGGCTCATCTTCTTGAGCCCCTTTCTGACGCTTTCCATTTTCTTCATGGCGCCAGGTTTATTCCCGCCCTGCATTTCACCCGAGGCCTGTTCTGCGAGCTTCTCCAGCTGCTGGAGCTGCTCGGCGGAGAGCGCCAGGCTCTCTGCGAAGGCCGAATCAGCCGACTCGGCGAGGGATTTCTGCAGCTCTTCGAGTCCCTTCCTGAATTCCTCCATCTCGCTTCGCAGCTGGCTTTCCTTTCTGGCCGTTTCCTTGAGCTCTTCCGGAGACTTATGTTTTGCCTCCTCTTCTATGTTTCTCTGTTTTTCGGCGAGTCTTTCGGCCATCTCCGAGAGCCTGAGGAGCTCCGATTCTTCCTTGAACCTCTTGAGGATGTTGGACATCCTCTCCAGGTTCTCCATCATCATTTCCTGGTTGAGCTTCAGTTCACTGAGAGCCTTCTGTATCTCCTGAGGGTTGAGTCTGTTCAGAGCCTCCTCCAGTTTTTTCAGCGCTTCCCGCATCTCCTCGGTCATGACCTCCTCGAAGAGCTGCCGCACCTCCTGGATCTTCTCGAGGAGCTCGGGCGAGAGGCTCGGGCTCGAGGCGATCTTTTCCATGAGCTGATCAAGTTCCGAAAGCCTGTTCTCGAGCTCTTTTATGGTCTCCTTCTGGCTTTCGAGGAGCTTCTTGAGTTCTTCTTTTTTGCTCCAGTCTATGTTTTTCTCCTCTTTGAGGAGCTTTTCCATCTCCTCCATTTTCTTTTTGAGCTCCGATGCCTTTTCCCGGAGCTGGCCGGCCGTCTTCTCTCCCTGGGCTGAAGCGCGCTCGGCCTCGGCGTAGATCTCCTCCATGGTGGGCACCCGTATGATCAGAGGAGAGCTGAGGGCCTTCTGGCCCTTGCTGTC
>DRBW01000017.1 GCA_011042705.1 Caldifarciminota bacterium | reverse complement strand
GAGGACCTATCAGGGGTCCATAGGCGTTCTCGTCTATGGCGATGACCCGGACCCTCTCGGCCTCCGAACGAAATATTTCCATCGCTTAAATTATACTCCAGATCGGGTTTTACGGAAAACATAATGTTGACAACGAGCAGGAAGGAAACCAATATATAATCAACAGGGAGGTTTGAGATGGTCAGTTATGTGACCCGCCTTGCGTTTTGTATCGTTCTCATCTCCGCGAGTCTCGGCGCTCAGCAATGGGTGATGCACAACCCGCCTGTCGTAAGCGGTGCCTCTTTCGTCTACGACCATGTCAGCCAGAGGATGATACTTTTCGGTGGCAGAGACGGAGTCAAGTCTTTCGATCAGACGTGGGAATTGAAAGATACTCCCTTTGGCCCTGTGTGGCGAGAACTGAATGTGGGAGCGGTCAGGCCACCCGCGAGATTTGATTTCCCAGCTGTTTATAGGTCTTCCGAGAATGAGATGATCGTCTTCGGAGGGAGGAGTTATCACGAGTATTTTAACGATCTATGGGCCCTTAAGCTCGACCCCGGAGGGGAGTACTGGGAGGAAATCTCGGTGTCAGGGCCCAGACCGGCACCGAGGAAACAGGCAGCCATGGTTTACGATCCCGTTAACGATAGGCTTCTCCTTTTCGGCGGCGCACTGGGAGACAATAACTTTTCGGTGAATGACCTCTGGTCCTTTGATTTCGCAACGGGGACCTGGACGGAGATCAGCCCCGATCCCGCTCCCTGTCCTCGACACGGCATGAGGGCGGTTTACGATCCAGGTTTATCCCAATCTCTCCGCCGGATTTCTAAGCATTTCCTACTATCTGCCCGAGGCCGGAACCGCAGTCCATATACGATGTGAACGGAAGGTGAGTGAAGAGGGTCGAGAAAGTTGCGCCGGCAGGGTTGAACATGTTGGGGCTGGAGGCCGTCGATGATCAGGGGAGGCCCCTGCCCGCCGGCCTTTACTTCGCCAGACTCGAGGGGAGCCCCAGGTCGTGTAAGTTCGAGATAATCCGTTGAAAGGAGTGACGTGACCCGGCCTTCCGCCTTAAAATAAAAGGCGTGGTGAGGACGAAGGAGAAGATTAAACTTCCTTGCGGCTTCAGGGCTTCGCCCTGAAGCCGCAAAAATAAATCATGGGATTCCTGAGCTCCGTTTTTACGGCAAAGAGAAAGAGATTAATTCGGGGGCTTTCCCTCCTTGTGCCCCTCGTTATTTTTTATTTTCTATTTCGCAACATCGCCAGGGATTGGCATGAGCTAAGGCACTATGCTATCGATGCCGATTACCGTCTGGTTTTTCTCTCTTTCGTCGGTTTTACCCTTTCCAACGTCTACGTCATATGGGTCTGGACCAGGATCCTCAAGAAGTTCTCTGTTTCCTTCGATTTTGCGACCGTTTTCTCCATCTGGACGGTTTCGACGCTGGGGAAGTATATTCCCGGAAAAGGCTGGCAGTTCCTGAGCATCATGCTTCTGGGCGAGAAGGTCGGGATCAGCCTTGAGGTAGCGGGAACGACCTCTATACTCGCACAGATACTCATGATAGTGTCGGGGGTTATAATCGCCTTTCCCATAGCTCTCAAGTATCTGAACGCCGTGGCCTTCTGGGCAATTGTCGCTGCAATGCTTCTCATCCTGTATCCCCCGATTCTCAACCGGATCCTGCTGTTTATAGCCCGAAAATCGGGACGAAAGGCGGTGAGGGTAGACATAAGTCCTCCTGGAGTGATTGCCTTCGCAGTGCTTTATGCCCTCAGCTGGTTTCTCTACGGTATTTCATTTTCCCTTCTCGTGAAATCGGTGGGAATAGGTGGGAGTATTGTGGACCTTTATCTCGTCAGAGTTTACATTTCCTCCTATCTGATAGGCCTCTTTGCCCTTTTCGTTCCGGGTGGGCTCGGCGTGAGAGAGGGCATCATGGCTGTCCTTCTGAGTCAGACTATGGACGGCAACCTCGCCTCTTTTCTCTCCGTCATCGCCAGGATAGTCGTAACCCTGAGCGAGCTCTCGCTGACACTCATAGGTTTTTATATCCTGCGCAGGAAGAAGCTGCTCGAGAGCCTTAAGAAGTAGGTTTTCTCCTTTCCCTGTTGAAGGCCAGAAGGAGGATGATCGCGAGAATCGACAGGACGGAAATCGCGCCGAGGACGTTATATTCTTTTCCGGAAAATTTGAATTCGACGGTGTGCTTCCCCGGTTTTTCCACGTATATGCTGCGGAAGATGTAATCTGTTCTGTAGCAGCTAACCGGTTTTCCATCGATATAAGCCCTGTATTTGGGGTAGTAATTTTCGAGGTAGAGGAGCAGGGCAGGCCTGTTTACCTCCACCTCGAACCTGACGTAATCGGGCTTTCTCTCGAGGAAACTGAAGCTATAGGTGAGCGAGTCGGCCGAAGGATGGAGGACAAAGTCTGGAGAGCTCTCGAGGAGGGCGATTTTTCTGGGGTCGAAGGAGGGGTCTTTCATCCTCTCGAGCACGCTGTCTTTTGGAAGGACTTCCACCGAATCGACGAACAGGACGCGGGGGATGAAGTTTTTATTTCTGTAAATTTCATAGCTGGAGCCCGACTCCCTCAGGGTCTTTACCAGTTCGAAATTCGTAGTGTCGAGGAGGTTCCTTACGTCTTTGAGGAGAGAATAGACTTCGGGCCTCGTTTGATACTTCGAGATGTCCCGGGGAATCGGCTGTGTGACCACATATTTCACGTTGAGGAGGTCGGTGAAGGTGGGGTATTTCAGGAGGTTCGGGACCTGGTTGGGCCTGAACATGAAGTGCTCGGGATTGCCGACGTATTCCTGGTACCTCTGGAACTGGTTGCCGTGATGTCCTCCTATGGATTCTATGCCGTGAACCATGAGGAAATTGTCGTCGACCTTGTAGAACAGAGGGAAGACCCTGTAAACTCCCCGGTCTTTCTTGAGAAATCGGACAACTCCGTCTTCTCTGTAGTAACTTTTGACGTCGGGGATCGTCTTGAGGAAATTCCAGTCAACAGACCAGAGGTCGATGAGCATCAGGAGAAGCAGGGGAGGGACCACTCTCGGACCTCTCGTTCCGAGCCGGGAGGCGGCGTAGAGTACCAGTGCGGAGATTATCCCGAACCTGAGGAAAGAGGCAGGGACCTGGCTGTAATGGGAGAAGAGGGCGTTGAGCTTGTCCCCGGATCTTATGAAGAGCGACCTGATTATCGATATGAAGGGCGCTTTGAGGGCGAGGGACAGGAGCCCCACCAGGATAATGATCCCGACGGCCGTTGCGACTTTTCTGAAATATTTAGAACCTCTGAGGTCGTTGAACCTGCTGAAACCTATTGCCCCAAGGACGTTGACCGAGAAGGCAACGAGGTAGAAGCTCATGGAGGATGCCCTGAATTTTTTGACCCCGGGCAATATCAGGTAAAAGAGGCGATATAGAGGTGTATAGCCTCCGAGAGCCATTATAGAGAAGAACACGAATAGAAAAACGAAAAAGGAGACGGAGTCCTTTTTCCTCCTGCCGCCGAAGGCGAACAGGGCGAAGAGGGGGGCGAGCACGCCGACATATTCCGTGTTGATCTTGAAGGGGTTCCTCCCCCAGTATGACTCCATGTAGCCGGAGAACTTTGCGAAGAAAGCACTGATGTAATCCTCCCAGGGCAAAGACCAGGTCGTGGCGAATTCATAACCGCGATTGCCGGCGCCCCTGGGGGAGAATCTGGAGACGTATTCGTAGGCAGGCAGGAGCTGGACGGCGCCTATTAAAAGGGAGACGATCACCATCAGGACGAAGAAAAGGGAGAGCTTGACGAAGGTGCCGGTGCCCTTCTCTTTGTACTTGAGGAAGCCCTCATAAAGGAAGTAGAAAAAGGTGGCCATGTAGAGGTAGTACATCATCTGGACATGGGGTGCGAGCAGTCCGAGCCCGAGAGGTATGGATCCGGCCAGGAACCAGCGGTAGTTTTCGTTTCTCACTCCTTTACGGAGGAAATAAAAAACGAGGGGAAGGATTGCGGCGATCGCCACTTTTGCGTCGTGCCCCGGGAAGACCAGCGAAGCTATCGATCCGGCGAACATATAGGATACGGAGAAGAGGAAAGAGGGTATGACCTCCAGTTTAAGTTCCCTGAGGTAGAGAAACATGAAGATCCCGGCGACTATCGTGTGGAGAATGAAGAACCAGTTCATCACTATATGGACTGGCAATATGAACCTCAAAAAAGAAAGAGGGTAAAAGATGTCACCGTGGAAGGCATCGATGAAAGGCAGGCCTGAGAAAAGATAGGGATCCCAGAAGGGTATTTTATGCAGAGTTCTGAGGATTTCCGCGTAGAACAGGCGGAAGGCGTATCCTGCCGTTATCTGATCGGTGGCGTACACCATGACTTTCGGGGAGAGAGCCTTGTAGTAATATATCAGTCCGAGGGCGACTATCAGGATGTAGGGGAAGGGCGAATGGGGAGAAAAATATTTGTTCGGGCTTCCAGTCCTTCTCGTTTTTTTTCTGGCCATAGCGAAATTATAAATTGGGGGAATCGGAAAATAAAGAAAAGGAATCGGAGGCCGAAAGGTGTCTTATGATCCAGCCAATAGGGAAGATATGGGTGTCGAGAGGTCTCGCACACATCGGGGCGGAGTTGTGCCCCTGCCCTGTAAGGGGTTTTTGCGAAGAGCCAGGGATTTCTCATCGATAAGAGCGTATTTTGCGATAAAGAGAGAGGAGAACCAGACAGTCAGGCCTTTTCCCCGACAACCTCCTGATAAAGTTTATGATATCGCGCTGCTACTGCCTCTTTTGAAAAGTGCTCCCTGAACCTCCTCCTCGCCCCCTCGGAGAGTTCCCGGGCGAGTTTTCTGTCCGATAGTATTTTTTCGATCGCGCTGGCGAGGGCTTCCGGGTCTTTTTGAGGGACGAGAATCCCTGCATCGGGCGTGACCACGTCGGGAAGACCCCCGACATCGGAGGCCACCACGGGCCTGCCGAAAGCCATTGCCTCGATCGCCACCACGCCCAGGCTTTCGGTAAGTCCCTTCTCGTCGACTATGGAGGGAACTACGACGAGACTCGCCCTCAGGTATTCGGAAACTATATCCTCGCCGGTTTTCCACCCGGTAAATACCACGCTGTCCCTTAACCCCAGTTCATCAGTCAGTTTCTCCAGTCGGGGCCTGAGGGGGCCATCTCCCACGACGGCCAGTTTCACATCGGGAAATTTTTTCCGCAGAAGTTTGTGAGCCCGAAGGAGGTACTCGACGCCTTTGACTTCAACCAAACGGCCCACGAAAAGGATTCGCTTTTCCTCGGGTTCTACCTCCGGCAGACTCTCTGTCTCCCATCCCGGGGGCCAGGGTATCGTCTCGACCCTCCTGAGGCCAGGAAAGATCCGTAGAAGTTTTCTCCGTGTGAAGCCCGAATTCACGGTTACGGCATCGGCTCCTTCGAGGATCCCGCGGTAAATCTTCCGAAGGAAAGGGAATTTCTCCGCAAGGGTGAGCCCGGAGTGGTGAAAAGTCATGATCTTTGGCGTATCTCCGAAGGGGAGGGAGAGCAACGACAGAGGTATGGGCCAGTTTACGTGGAGCAGGTCGTAACTCTGGCTTTTGGCCAGGCTCAGGGCTTTGAGGAATCCCCCGGAGAGAAAGAGGGGCACGACAGCATAATAGAGAGGGTTCCTTTTGAGCTGCTCGGGTATGGCCACATCGTAGCTGAGGATTTCCAGGAAAGGAGGCCCATATCTCCACCTTCTCACTTTCAGTCCCCACATCTCCGTGTCCCCAAGCCCCTTGAAGGCGGCCGAGAGCACCTCGATGTCCACGCCGTGTCTCGATAACTCCCTCAGGGTTATCCACAGCCAGGGCGAGATCACGTCCCTTTCGCTCCGGGGAAAGGCGGTGACTATGACGAGCACCTTCATCGCAGGAACTCTGTCTGAAAGCCGAAAATCGGCGGTTTTAGGACCGTAACTTCAGGCAAGGAATTCCTCATAGTCCTTTATCTCGGAGTAAGGGAAGACGGGGCCGTCGACGCAGACGAATTTGTTGCCAATCCTGCAGTGTCCGCAGATGCCGAAGGCGCACTTCATATGTGCCTCCAGGCTGAGGTATATGTTCTCTTCCCTGAATCCCTTATCGAGCAGGGTCTTGACGACATGCCTGAACATAACGGGGGGACCGCAGACGTAGGCCGTGCCTTTCTCGATTTTCGGCAGGTACTTTTCCATGGAGACTGTTATCACACCCTCTTCGTATTTCCAACCCGGATCCGCTCTGTCGACGGTCAGTACGATTTTGGTCCTCCCCTTAAAGCCGAGAAGTTCATCCGCGTAGAGGATGTGCCGGGGGCTCCTCGCTCCGTTGAAGGCCCAGAGGTCGAAGTCGCCCTTTTTCAGGAGGTGAAAGAGGAGCGATCGGACTGGTGCCATGCCGATTCCCCCGCCGATTATGACGGCGGTTCCGCCGGGATCGAGAGGAAACCCGTTGCCGTAAGGCCCTCGAATGCCGAGCAGCTCCCCGGCCCTGAGACGGTGAAGGGCGGAGGTCACCTTCCCGGACTTTCTTATGGTGAAGCGGAGTAGTCCCTCGTGGGGCGCTGAGGCAACCGAGAAGGGGGCCTCTCCAACTCCGCAGATCGAGAGCATGAAAAACTGCCCGGGGAGAAATTCCAGCTCCTCGTCGGGACGGACGAAGAAGCTTTTTATATCCTCGGCTTCGTCTTTTATCTCGACGATTTCAGCCTTAAGGGCCTTGTGGCTCATTCGGTTCCTTTTCATGTCTCCGATGCCTTTTTGAGGAAGAGGTCTATGTCGGCATCTCCTATGCAGGTGTATATGCACCTGCCGCAGCCGGTACACCGAATTCTACCGTAGGTTTCCGTGTTCCACTCCGCCAGTTTGCACTCGAACCTGAATTTGAGCCTGCTTCCCTGATCGGGGCGGAGATTTAGATCTCCTGCCAGCCTGCTATAGCCCTCGAACTGGCAGGAATCCCAGAACAACACCCTCTCCCCTCTCCGCGTCCCTATGTCGGCCACATTGTAGCACGTGCAGGTCGGACAGAGATAATTGCACCCGCCGCACCGGAAGCACCTGTCTCCCAGGTACCGGTAGACCTCCTCGCCGACCTTCTTTATGTTCCCGATGCCCCTCTTTATATAGGGCCTTTTCTTGAATTTTCCGAGGGTTTCTTTTCGTTTCGCCTCCAGAAGCTCGAGGTCACCGTCATGAGCCTTTTCCATGAGGTCGGCGAATCTGTCGGCCAGTTCTCTGCCTTTCTCGCTCCCCACTTCGAGCAGATAAATGCCCTCCTCCAGCCCGTGAAGCTGCCAGTCAAATCCCCTTTTCGCCCAGGGGCCCGAGTCGGTCTCGACGCAGAAGCAGGTGTCGGCTGGTTCGGGACAGGCATAGGCTATTATGAATGTTTTTTTCCTTCTCCTCTTGTATGGCATATCCGCATCCACCCGATCGTAAAAGGCATCTATGAGGAGGAGTCCCTCGAGGTCGCAGGGCCTGATCCCGAGGAGCACCTTGTCCTCGATCTCCGGTTCCACGTCCTCGCACAGACCCTCTTCCTTCCAGCCGAAGCGGCCGATGGTTTCCATCTGCCTGAAAAATATCTCCTTCGGAGGAAGAAGTGTGTTCACAAATCCCTCGATCTGGAACTCATCGGGATTCTCTATTCTGTCAAAGGCAAAGTCACCCATTCCCAGGTGCCTTGGGGCATATACAGTTTTTCCTTCCTCGAGGAAGGCCCCCGTTATTTTCCTCAGCGCCTGAACGTTTATTTTCAGCATTTTTCCACCCTCACGGCGGTGACTTTGAGTTCCGGTATCTTTGAGATCGGATCCAGGAAGTGGCCGGTTAAGAGGTTGGCAGCGGCTTCTTTGTAGTGGAATGGAATGAAAACGACTCCGGGCATAATTCCCCCGGTGATCCTCGCTTTGAGCTCTATCTCGCCCCTCCTCGAGGAGACCCTCACCCTGTCGCCGTCTTTTATGCCGAGAGAGTCAGCGTCTTTCGGGTTTATCTCCACGTAAGCCTCGGGCGCCTCTCTCTCGAGGTTGGGCGTCCTGCGGGTCATGGTTCCTGTGTGCCATTGAAAGCCGCTTCTGCCAGTGGTCATTATGAAGGGATAGGTTTCATCGGGCTCTTCAGGAGGCGGTAAATAATCGACGGCGTGGAATATACCCCTTCCGCTTTTTGTCTTGAATCTCTTCCCGTGGAGGTAGGAAGTACCCTCTTTGCTCTTCCCGTCGTAGGGCCAGCGGACCCCGAAAGAATTTTCCAGGAGGTCGCAGGTTATTCCTGCATATATCCCGCACACCTTCTGGATCTCATCGAGTATCTCGCAGGGATGGGTATAATTCATGGGATAGCCCAGCCTGTTGGAGAGGTCTGCGATTATGCGCCAGTCAGCTCTCGCTTCGCCGGGCGGCTCTATAGCTTTCCTGACCCTCTGGACCCTTCTCTCGGTGTTGGTGAAGGTGCCGTCTTTCTCGGCAAAAGATGCCGCCGGCAGAAAGACGTGCGCCAGCTCTGCCGTCTCCGAGAAAAATATGTCCTGAACCACGAGCAGGTCGAGTTCACCGAGCTTGCGTTTTACGGTGTTTATATCAGGATCGCTGAGGAGAGGGTTTTCGCCCATAATATACATAGCGCGTATCTTCTCCCCGGAACTGTGGATCATCTCCGTCACCGTCAGTCCGGGATTCGATGGGATCTCGACACCCCACAGCTCGGAGTACCTCTTTCTGACGTCAGGATCGTCGACCTTCTGGTAACAGGGCAGGACGTCGGGAAGGACGGCCAGATCTGAGGCACCCTGAACGTTGTTCTGTCCCCTCAGGGGATTGACCCCCGTTCCCCTCTTTCCCACATTTCCCGTTAGGAGCGCAAGGTTCGCGAGAGATACGACGTTATAGGTGCCCGAAACGTGCTGGGTGATGCCCATGGCGTAGACTATCGAGGCCCTTTCTGCCTTCGCATATAGCCTCGTGCCTTCCCTGAGAAGGGAGAGGGGAATGCCGGTGACCCCCGAGGCCCAATCGAGGCTGAAATCCCTCAGCGAATCGGCGAGCTTCTCGAAATTCTCCGTCCTTTCCTCGATGAATTTTTTGTCGTAAAGCTCCTCCTCGATGATGATCTTGAGGAAGGCGTTTATCCAGGCGATGTCGGTGCCAGGCCTGTGCTGGAGATAGAGATCGGCTATCCTCGCCAGGGGGGTTCTGCGGGGGTCGACTACCATCACCTTCGTGCCCCCTTTCCGGGCTCTGACGATCCATTTGGCTATTACTGGGTGCTGGTTGGCAGTGTCGGAACCGGTTATGAGGATCACGTCGGCTTCCGGGAATTCCTCGATGGAATTGGTCATGGCGCCCGCCCCGAAAGCCTTTATGAGGCCGGCAACTGTGGATGCGTGGCAGAGCCGGGCACAGTGATCCACGTTGTTGGTCCCAATGGTGGCTCTGGCGAATTTCTGTATCAGGTAGTTGTCCTCGTTGGTGCACTTGGCGGATCCCAGAACGCCTATGGCGTCCGGCCCATGCTTTTCTTTTATCTCGGAGAGTTTCTCCGCGACGAAATCGAGGACCTCGTCCCAGCTGGCTCTGATGAATCTGTTTCCTTTCCTTATGAGGGGATGCCGCGCCCTCTGCGGGTGGTTGAGGAAAAAGGGCACGCTCCAGCCCTTGGCGCAGAGACTTCCCCTGTTTACCGGGTGGTTGAGAGATGGAAACACCGCATCTACACGACCTTCCCTTACCCTGAGGTAGATCCCGCAACCGACTCCGCAATAAGGACAGACCGTGAGGACATCCACGGTCTCATTTTATCACTCGATGAAGACTTTTTCAAGGAAGCGCTTTTCCTCACTTTTAAACGGGAAAAGTTGATGCTGAGAGCTCTGAAGGGGGATTACCATTTCCCGGGGCTTTTTTCGGGAGAGGTCGTGGCCCTGGGGTGGGTGCGCCTGTAAATCCTCTTCAGTTCCTCGCCCGAGAGATGGGTGTAGACCTGGGTCGTGCCTATGCTGGAATGTCCCAGGAGCTCCTGGATGGAACGGAGATCGGCTCCCCTGTTCAGGAGATGGGTGGCAAAGGAATGACGAAGCGTGTGGGGATGCACGTTGAAGAGAAGAGCCAGCCTCTCGAACCTCCTCTTTATGATAAGCCAGAGGCCTCTCCTTCCGAGCTTCGTGCCGTTTTTGTTGATGAAGATATAATCCGTTCGGGGTTTCAGGTCCTCCCTCACCGCGAGGTAATTTTCCATCGCGTCTATGGCGCGGCTTCCCAGGGGGAGGACTCGCTCTTTGTTGCCCTTGCCGATGACCCTTACCTCTCCGGCTTTCAGGTCTATATCATCGGGTTTGAGCCCTGTTATCTCCGATGCCCTGAGCCCTGAGGAGTAGAGGAGCTCTATGATGGCTTTGTCCCTTTTCTCAAGAGGAGAGGAGGGTTTCCATGCATCGAGCATCTCCTGTAGCTTTTTCTCCGGGATGACCTGGGGCAGGATCTTCTCGGCCCTGATGGGTCCTATGCCGGTGGCAGGATTTTTTTCGACCAGGCCGCGGCGCTGAAGGAAATTATAGAACCTCCTCAATGCCGATAGCTTCCGCTGTACGCTTTTCCTCCTGAATCCGTGAGACATCAAGGCGGAGATGTAGTTCCGGATCTCCTTTCTGTCATAGGTCAGCGGATCCGTCCTCCCCAGTGCCTCCCTGGCAAATTCCAGGAATTGCTCGAGGTCTCTCCTGTAGGCTTCGACGGTGTTTTGCGACAGGCCCCTGTCCCTGAGGAATTCCAGGAATTGCCCTAAAGGGCTTCTTTTATCCATCTCTCGAGGACCTCGAGGGCGCGGCTGGCCAGATAACGGCGTTTTTCCATTTTTTTCATTTTGGGAGCGTCCTCAAAAAGGCCGAAGTTCGCGTTCATGGGCTGGAAGTACCGTGGATCGGCGGTCTCGAGGTATTTGAGCAGGGCCCCGGTCATTGTCTCGGCGGGGAACTCGAGGGGTTCGAGACCCCGGGAGATCCTCAGGGCGTTTATCCCCGCCACAAGTCCGCCCATCGCCGCCTCGACATAGCCCTCGGTGCCGGCGAGCTGGCCGGCGATGAGAAGCTGGGGAAATTTCCTCAGCTGCAGGGTCCTGTTCAGCAATTTTGGAGCGTTGAGAAAGGTGTTCCTGTGAACCGCTCCGTACCGGAGGAAGTCGGCTTTCTCGAGCCCCGGTATCATCCTGAAAATCCTGATTTGCTCTTTTATCCTGAGTTTCGTCTGAAATCCGACGAGGGAATAGGCTGTCCTCTCCCGGTTTTCGGGACGAAGCTGGACGACGGCGAAGGGCTCCCTGCCGGTCTTGGGATCTGGGAGGCCTATGGGCCTCAGGGGACCGAAGCGGAGCGTGTCGACTCCCCTCGCGGCCATCACCTCAATGGGCAGGCAGCCTTCGAAATAGGGAATTTTGTCGAATTCATGGCCCGCGTAAACTTCAGCTTTCACGAGGGCCTGCCAGAAGCGGTAGTAAGTCTCCTCGTCGAGAGGCGCATTCAGATAGGAATCGTCGTCCCACCCGTGGCGGTCCTTGAAATAGAGCTTGGTGTAATCGAGGGTTGAGGCATCGACGATGGGGGAGATGGCATCGTAGAAGGCCAGATTTTCCTCTCCCGTCAGTCTCTGGAGGTTCGACGCGAGAAATCCGGAAGTCAGGGGGCCCGTCGCCAGGATGACCACGCCGTTCTGGGGAATTTTCCTTATCTCCTTCCTGATGACCCTGATCCTCGGGTGATTTTCGATCTTTTCGGTTATGTACCTCGAGAAGATCTCCCTGTCCACAACCAGGGCCTTGCCCCCCGGCAGGGCTGCCTCCTCGGCAGCCTCAATTATGAGTGACCCCATCCTTCTGAGCTCCTCCTTGAGGAGCCCGTGGGCGTTAAATAGATCTTTCGATTTGAGCGAGTTGCTGCAGACCAGCTCGGCCAGGTTTCCCGTTTTGTGTGCGGGAGTCCCCTTTGTCGGCCTCATCTCGTAGAGGACTACCTTCCCGCCCCTCCTGGCAATCTGCCAGGCAGCTTCGCTGCCGGCCAGGCCGCCTCCGATCACGATAATTTCGTCCATTTATCTCACCTTCCCCTATGGAGCCTAATATATTATTACAAAATCCTCGCAGTTTCCAGTCCCTTTAGCCACCACTTTGCCTTATTTTGAGACAGGGATTTTCGTTCCATCTCCTCAGGGCATCAGAGAGGGCGCGGCTTCACTTCGATTTTTGCGACAGGATCGAGACAGGTGTCGAAAGGTTTCGGCAGAGGGGAACTAATTCAGGGCGAAGGGACGACCTGTGGTTATCCCGTTTTCATTCTGGCTTCATCCCCCAGAGCTTCGGATTCATCTTGACAGGAGAGAGAAAAGGTTTTAGCCTTTTCCCGATGGGACTTAAAGAAGGTAAACTCGATCCCGAATTTCTGAGCAGGCTTCTTGAATTACTCAGAAAAGGCGACGGGCGGGTGGAGGTGGGGCCTCAGCCCGGTGTGGATGCGGCCGTGTTGAGATTGGGCGGGGGATATCTCGTCGCCGCCAGCGACCCCATAACCTTTGTTACCGAGGATCTAAGCTATTATGCACTTGTCGTCAACGCCAACGACATAGCGGTGATGGGAGCCAGGCCCCAGTTCTTTTTGGGGACCCTCCTCCTGCCTCCGGGGATCGAGGAGGGCGAGGTCGAGGGTATATTTCGCGATCTCGCGAGCGAGGCGGAGGAGATGGATATATTGCTGCTCGGCGGACACACTGAGGTGACCCCCGGGATCGACAGGCCCATTTTGATCGGAACCATGCTGGGCTACATAGAGGAGGGCAGGTATTATACTTCCGGCGGCGCCCGGGAGGGAGACCTCCTCGTCCTGACCAAGAGGATAGCCATCGAGGGGACTTCCATAATCGCCAGGGAGAGGAGGGATGAGGTTGAAAGGCACTTTGGCCAGGATTTTCTCGAGAGAACCCTGCGTTTCAACAGAGAGCCGGGTATCAGCATTGTCAGGGAGGCTCTGATCGCTGCTGATTCGGGGCTCGTGACCGCCATGCACGACATAACTGAGGGGGGCTTTGCGATGGGTGCCAGGGAGATGGCCGTGGCTTCGGGGAGGGGACTCCTGGTTTACGGGGATGAGCTGCCCATTTATGAGGAGACGCTGAAGCTCTGTGAGCTTTTCGGCCTCGATCCCCTCGGGCTCATCGGGTCGGGTTCGCTGCTCCTGTCCGTTCCCCCGGAAAAAGCTGACGATCTGCTGGGGATTTTGATGAAGGAGGATATAGAGGCAAGGGTGGTCGGGGAGTTCAGGGAGAGGGAGTTCGGCTTCATGATAAGGCGGGGAGGGGAGATTTCTCCCCTCCCCGCCTATCCTCAGGACGAAATCACAAAGCTCTTTCAGTAGAGGAGAAGGAACCTGCCGGAACTTATAACCCCATCTTTTCCCTCTATTCTGTACAGGTAATTGCCCCTGGGCAGTCCCTCGAGATCCAGGGAGACCTCTTTTTCGAGGGGGGAGATCTCCAGCTCCCGGACGAGGCAGCCGGCCGTGTTGTAGAGGCCAATTCGCGTCGGCACCCCATTTAACGCCTCCAGAGACAGCTTCAGCACCCTGCCCAGATTGGGGGTCGACTGGCCAGCGGTTTTACTGTTATTTTCCGCCGCCAGGACGTAGCCGTATTCCACGACAGTCTCGATGAAGAAGTTTTTCCCGAGCCCGAGCAGGGAGTCGAGGGAGACGAAGGAACCGTTCCGGTAAACGGAACTCCTTTTGCTGTTCCCGTAATCGGCGGTCAGAAGAAGGCTGTCCATGCTGCAGCCAAGCACAGTGCAGCCTATGTGAAATTCGCATCCACGCGGAAACATGGCCTTTACCGGGGTGAGGTCCACGTAAGTCCATCCCGTTCCTTCCTCGCGGGTGTTTACCTCGTCCTCGGGCAGATCGACGTATCCGAGGGTGTCGCCGGGAAAGCCGTTCTGGTCCCGAAAGACGAGGACCCTCAGTATCCATCCCGAACCCCTCTTGGCGTGAAACAGAAACCGGGCTCCGAGAAGAGAAAGGGAATCGGGAGCCGTGAATCGGACAGAGGGCAGATCAAAGCCTGTCGATTCGACCGGCTCGACGTAGAAGGGGCTGTAATTCTCGTAAAAGAGAGTGTCTATTCCCCCCATTTCCCCATCATAAAGAAAAAGGTTGTCCCCACTGGTATAGCCGTCCACGTAGTCTCCCGAGGCATTGAAACCCTTTACCTGAAATCTCCATCTCTCCGAAGCGATGTCGGGAAACACGAAGGTAAGCGTTTCCCTTGAAGCTGGCAGTTCCTCGGCGATCGGAATCCATTCCTGGCCGTCATCGAGGGTGTAATAGAGGTTAACCCTGGTGATGCAGGCGGCCGATGTGATCCACCTCAGGAGAAGGGTATCGCCGGCAAAGAAAGCGTCTCCGTCAAAAGGATGGAGCAGAGTGACGATGCTGGTCGGCGGAGTAGAGGGCACGAACGTAGCGACGGAGGAGTAGGAATATTCGCCGTCATGGAAAGTGTAAAGGGCCCAGTATCTCTCGATTGAGCTCCAGGTGTCGTGAACGAGAACGTAATCATTTTCATAATTTCCGCCGTCCAGGTAACCGACAGCCGTCACCGAGTGATAGATGGTCATGGTATCGATGAAACCGTGATGAGGACCTATGTAGTAATAATTCATGGCTCCCCAGTTGAAGGGTCGGCCGTAGTCGATCTCATTTTTCACGACGTCGAACTCCCAGCCGTTCGTTTCGTCACCCCAGAAATCCTCAGAGTCAAAATCATAACCGTTCTCCGAGGCGACCTGGCTCTGCCCAGGGGCTATCATATCGATGTAGGTGCCTCCCGAGGTGGTGTCGGTTTCCATGGCGATCGCCAGCTCCCTCTGCACGTTGGGGACGTTGTAAATCCAGCCCGTATCACAGGCTCCGGCTATCACGACATCCCAGTGATCGAACCGGTAATCCACGAACCTCCCGTAGCCGTTTTTGTCCCAGAAGCCGAGCACCATAGCCGATGCGGTGGGAGAGCACCCGTAGCTCCAGATGTAAAAGGGGACGCCCTCTATTTTGTTCTCCGATTTGCGAGCCTGGAAAAATTCCCTGGCGGATCCTTCCCTGACCCTTTCGATGAGAGTCTCCCAGTAGGCGCGAGTCCTGCGGTTTTCCCTGAGGGGTTCTTTTCTCCTGATCCTCACGAGTTCGTCCTCCCTGCCGTGAAGGAGGGCGAGGGCGTCTATCAGGATCCTCTCCCCACCTCTCCTGAAGGCCAGGTAGACCTCAAAGGGACTTACGTAGATTATTCTGTCCAGCTCAGCAGGCCCTCCCAGGATTCCGGCTGCCATCTGCCTGTAAGCCGGCATTTTCTCCAGGAAGAAGGGTGAACCCCTGCCGAATTCCGGCACGGGAACGCTGTTTCTGTCGGCCGACACGACGGCATAAGCCCTCTCCCTTCCCTTTGAGTACTGGAAATAATAAGCCGATATCTGCCCATCGGGCTCATAGAAGGTGCCTCGGGACACGAGTTCCTGAAATCCTCCCCATTGAGCTTCAACTCTGGCTCGGGCTATTGTTTCTGCCGTCAGGGGATCAACTGGTGGCTCTCCGCCGGCGGTCAGCAAAAGGACGATCAAGATTTTCATCCCGTACATGGTTCCATCTCCTTTTGAGGTGAGAATACGACATGATGCCCGTGCGTTCAACATCGGCTGCCCTTCCAGTCGGTGCAAAGGGGGCTTTCGGGGGAAAGGGGACTTTTTAAGGCAGACAGTCCCGGTGTAAAAGAGCTGCAGAGGTCCGCCCGCGGATCGGGTTTCCATCGACACTTTAAGGCCGGCTGTGATTTTTTCGAAATGACCTGTTGACAGCCGGAAGCCTCTGACGTAACATTTAAAAATGGGAATCGTACTCGCACTTTTAGCCCTTCTGCCCTTTACATCCCCTTCGGGAGGTTATCGGGATATGTCGAAGTTCAGGCCGCGCTACAGCATCTCTACGTTCTATTCCTCGAGGGGCTTTATGGCCTTCGATACAAGGGTATCTTTTCCGGAGACAAAGGGTTTCAGGCTGACCCTTGGCCTGATAAATTACGAAAATTTCGGAAAGAAGAATCCATTGAGAAACCGTAATTTCGGCCTCCTGGACCTTTCTTATCGCAAGGAACTTGGCTTTTTAAGTCTCAGCGCGAGGATAAGATACCTGGCCCCTCTCGGGGAGAGGGCTACTGGCCGGTCTCCTTTCTGACGCTCCCGCTCTTGCTCAGTCCATAACGCTGAAGCTTCCTGTAAAGAGTAGAGGGATCTATTCCCAGTATCTGAGCTGCTCTGTTCTTGTTCCAGCCGGTCTCATCCAGAACCTGGAGTATATATCTTCTCTCCAGCTCTTCCAGGGT
>DRBW01000046.1 GCA_011042705.1 Caldifarciminota bacterium | reverse complement strand
TCGAGGGTTCTTGTCTGGCTTTTCGAGCTTTTTGTCGGCGCCCCCTCGGGCTTACCGAGGAGTCTCAGGGCCTCCTCCCTGACCATCTCGAGTTCTATCCCCAGGTTCATAAGGATCTGGGCAGCGATCCCCTTCCTCTCCCTGAGGATCCCCAGCAGAATGTGTTCAGTTCCTATGTAATTGTGCCCCAGCCTCTTTGATTCCTCGAAGGCGTAATTCATCGCCCTTCGAGCAGAGGCGTTCAGGGGTATCTCGCCGACGGAAATGGGTCCCCTGCCGGGAGGCACTGCCTCCTCCACGGCCTGCCGCAGCTCTGACAGGTCCAGGCCAAGATTTGTGAGCACCATGGCTGCCACTCCCTCGCCTATGCGGGAGAGACCGAGCAAAAGGTGCTCCGTGCCTATGTAGTTATGGAGCAGCCTTATGGCCTCTTCCCGGGCGAGGTAAAGCACCCTCTTGGCCCTCTCAGTGAACCTGTCGTTTAAGAACACAGAATCACCTCCCTTAACCTGCTACCTGGCGCTTACCGCGCCTTTTATGAACTTCATTTCCCCTCTCACGTCTCCGTAAAGAGGGTGGTCTTTATATTTCTGTTCGAATTCCTCCAAAAAATCAAGGGCCTTTTTGTAGTCCCCCGCCGCTTCGGCTGCGAGAGCAGCTTTGTAGAGATAGAGGGCTTTCTGGCTCTCGAAAGGAGCCAGTTCCTCCGCTCGCAAATAATCCTGAAGGGCCTTCTGAGGGTCTCCCTTGCTCAGCGCGATCGAGCCCAGGGCAGCGTATGCACCTGATTCCAGAAGGGGATCATGGGGTTTGGACTTGAGGAAACGCTGGTAATACCTCTCCGCCTCTTCTATGTTCCCCTGGCGCAGATAAAAATCGCCCAGGTAGTAAAGGGACCTCTTCCCCTCGATCTTGCTGGATGCCGTCTGTGCCAGATTTCTGAAAATCTCCACCGAATTCGTCGTGTCCCCGCTCATGTAGAGAGAAACCGCCTGGATGTAACTGAGCTTCACCTGAGGAGGTGCGCCGGAGCCAGAGGAGAAAAAGAAGTAACCGGCCACAAAAGCCGCTATGATGATGACAACCCCCCATAGCACTTTCTCGCGATTCCTCACCACGTAGTTCATCACCTTCGTGATGAACTCCAGAATCGGATCCTTCCGCAGTTCTTCCTTCGTTACTTTTCCTCGCATAGTGCTCCTTTTCATGAAATTATATCCGGGTATCGGCTTCCTGTCAAGGCAAGAAGACGCTTTCTCTTTGAGCTTTAAGATCTTGACAGGAAAAGACGGTCAAGATAAAATTTGAAAGTCGTATCTTAACTGCTGTGACAATCAGAGAACATTCACGTGAGAAAAAAATCTGATACTTCCAGAAAAGGGGAAAGTGGTATTTCCCCGATTTTGAAACAATACCTGGAGGTCAAAGCCCGCCATCCGGAGGAGCTTCTATTTTTCAGGATGGGGGATTTTTACGAGCTTTTCTTCGAGGACGCCGAAAAGGCTTCCAGGGTCCTGGACATAACCCTCACTTCAAAACCAATGGGCAAAGGGCACAGGGTCCCCCTGGCAGGCATCCCCGTTAAGGCTGCCGAGAGCTATCTCGCCAGGCTTCTGAAGGCCGGTTATCGAGTGGCCATCTGCGAGCAGACGGGTGAGGGAAAAGGGCTCATGAAGAGGGAGGTCGTCGAGGTTATAACTCCGGGCACGGTCTTCTCCCCTTCGCTCCTCTCGGCGGACAGACACAATTATCTCGGAGCATTGCTCGAAAAAGGCGGAAGGCTTTACGCTGCCCTCTGCGACCTGACCACCGGCGATTTTTTCGTCTTCGAAGCCGAGAGGGAAAGGGCCCTCGAGGAGCTCAGAAAACGAGGGGTTGCCGAGGTGCTTTTCCCCGAGGAGATGGATCCCCCCGAAGGCCCGTGGTCACCCACCCCCTACCCATCGCTTTACTTCGAACCCGACTTCGCCGAGGACGTCCTCAAGCGTTTTTTCGGCGTCCTGAGCCTTGAGGGGTTCGGGCTGAAAAGCGGGGAGAGTTCTATCGGCGCCGCCGGCGCCCTGCTCCACTACCTGAAAGGGAAAAAGGAGGGCATGCTGGACCACCTCAGGGGCCTCCGAAAGCTGAATCTGCTCTCAAGGATGTATCTGGACAGCAAAACCATAAGAAATTTAGAGCTCGTGGAAAAGATAAGGCCGGAGGAAGGCAGCACGCTCAGAGAGGTCATAAACAGGACGAAAACGCCAATGGGAGCACGCAAACTCACCGAATCGATAATCTCCCCCATGACCGATAAAGGCCAGATAATAACGAGGCTGAACAGGGTCGAAGCCCTTGTTGAGAACGAGAGGACCCTGAGGGAGGTGTCCGAACTTCTAAAGGGAATAAAGGACCTTGAGAGGATGACCGCGAGAATCGCCGCAGGGAGGTCTTCTCCCCCCGAGTTCGTCCGCCTCGCCTCCTCCTTAGAGAAGCTGCCGCACCTGAGAGAGAATCTCCTCGGCATCAATGTTTTCAGGGATCTGGTCGGAGAGCTACCCGATCTTAGCGAGTTGACGGAAAACATAAGGAAGGTCATAGTCGACGACCCTCCGGCTGCCACGGACCAGGGCGGCTTCGTGAGGGAAGGGATCGATCCCGAGCTCGACGAGCTGAGGGAACTTGCCCTGGGAGGAAAGTCCAGGATCCTTGAGATCGAGAAAAAGGAGAGGGAGAAAACCGGCATACCGACCCTTAAAGTGGGCTACAACACCGTCTTTGGCTATTACATCGAAGTTACGAAGGCCCACTTAAACAAGGTCCCTGCCCATTACGTGAGGAAACAGACGCTCACCTCGGCTGAGAGGTTCATCACGGAGGAACTGAAAAACCTGGAAAACCTGATTCTCGGCGCCGAGGAAAAAGCCATAGCCAGAGAAAGAGAACATCTCGAAAGGCTGCGGGAGAACGTGAAACTGCGGGCTGGCGACATCAAAAGGGCCGCAGATATAGTGGGGGAAATCGACCTCGTGGCTGGATTTGCCGAGATAGCCCTGAAAAACAGGTACGTCAAACCCCTCATCCGTGACGACGATGTGCTCCTGATCAGAGGAGGCAGACATCCGGTTGTCGAAGTCCTCCAGGACGAACCCTTTGTGCCCAATGACACATATATGGACACTGAGGAAAACAGGATTCTCATCATAACGGGCCCAAATATGGCGGGCAAATCCACCTACCTTCGGCAGGTGGCTCTGATCGTGATTATGGCTCAGATGGGCTCTTTCGTTCCGGCCGACGAGGCCGAGATCGGCATCGTGGACCGGGTCTTCACGCGTATAGGGGCTTCCGACGACCTCTCCCGCGGTGTATCGACCTTTATGGCGGAGATGATCGAGACCTCCCAGATACTTGCCAACGCCACGAGAAAGAGCCTTATCATTCTCGACGAGGTGGGAAGGGGAACCTCCACCTACGATGGGGTTGCCATCGCCTGGTCGGTCATAGAATACATAAACGAGAAGGTAAAAGCTAAGACGCTCTTCGCCACCCATTATCACGAGCTTGCAGAACTCGGCAGGAGGCTAAAGGGGGTGAAAAATTACACCGTCTCCGTGAGGGAATGGGGCGACGAGGTCATATTTTTGAGAAAGGTCGTCCCCGGCGAGACCGACAGGAGCTACGGCATCCATGTCGCTAAACTGGCAGGACTTCCGCGGGAGGTTATTGACAGGGCAAAGGAAATCCTGGAAATAATAGAACGTCGAAATGCTATAAGGGCCACATTCAGGCCCGATATGGTACAGCTTTCCCTCTTTGGGGGTGAAGACCCCTTGAGAAAAAGGATAAAAGAGCTTAAGCTTGATGAAATCACTCCGAAGGAGGCGCTTGACCTCCTTTACAATCTGAAGGAGGAACTCGAAAAATGAGGTGGATTCTCAAGAAACTCGGCAGCATCTGGGGCAACGAGGTCGCGGTGGACCTGGGAACCGCCCAGACCCTGATCTACGTGAAGGGGGAGGGAATCGTTCTCAGAGAGCCCTCGGTGGTTGCCGTCGATAAGGTCTCGGGCCAGCTCATCGCCGTTGGCCTCGAGGCCAAAAAGATGCTCGGGAAAACCCCCGATGGCATAATCGCCAAAAGGCCCATGAAGGATGGGGTTATAGCCGACTTTGAACTCGTTCAGGAGATGCTCTACGCCCTTCTCTCGAGGGTCCTGAGGAGGAACCTTCTGGTCAGGCCCAAGGTACTCATCGCCGTCCCGTCGGGCATCACCGAGGTCGAGAGAAGAGCGGTCAGAGATTCGGCGGAAAATGCGGGGGCGCGGGAGGTGCTGTTAGTGGCCGAGCCCGTGGCAGCGGCCGTTGGAATCGGCCTGCCCATAGAAGCTCCCAGGGGCAACATGATCGTAGATATCGGGGGCGGGACAACGGAGATCGCAGTGATAGCCCTCTCGGGAATCGTCACAAATACCTCTATTAGAATAGCTGGGGATGAACAGGACGAGGCCATTGCCAACTACATCAAGAAGAAGTACAACATCCTCATAGGTGAACAGACCGCCGAAATGATAAAGATGGAGATCGGAAACGTGTTCCCCGATTCGGAGGAAAGGAGAATGGAGGTCAGGGGGCGGGATTTAATCCTTGGCACGCCCAAAACTATAGAGGTCACTTCGAGCGAGATCAGAAATGCCCTGAGGGAACCGGTTTCTCAGATCATTGATGCCATCAAAAAGGCACTGGAGAGGACTCCCCCTGAGCTGGCAGCCGACATAATCGACAGGGGCATATTCATGACAGGAGGAGGTTCCCTTTTGAAGGGGCTCGATGCCCTCATAAGGGAAGAGACCAACCTTCCCGTGAAGTTGGTGGAAAACCCGCTGGAGTGCGTTGCCCTCGGAGCCGGAAAGATCCTGGAGGACCTCCCGAGATACGAAAAGGTGATCCTCAAGCCGAGAAAACCGCTCGGAGTTAGGTGAAAGCTTCCCAGAGACTAATTGCGATATTTCTTCTGTTGAGTTTTCTATTCGCCATCCCGGAAGTCCGCCGGATCACGACCTCCTACCTCTTGCGCTCTTTTTACATCCCCCTCCTGAAAGCCGAAGCCACCGTCGTAGATTTTCTAAATATCAGGAAAGAAAGGGAGGATCTACTCAGAGAGCTCGCTGAGGCCAGGCACCGCGCCGTGACGGAGAAACTCGAACTTTTCCTGGAAGAAGACACCGTAAAGACCTCTGCCATCCCCATCGCGTACTCCCCCCTGGGCGTTCCGACGAAAATAGCCCTGGATAAGGGAAAGGAATCGGGAATAGAATACGGAGACCCCGTCCTTCAGAAGGGGAACCTGGCCGGGAAGATCACGGAATCGATGGAGGGCTCATCCTCCTTCCTCACGCTGCTCTCCGACGAGATGAAAGTGGGCGTCGTGGACACGAGAAGCGGAGCCCTCGGGGTGCTGCGGGGTGGGCTCGAGCCCGCTCTCCTCTACATTCCCGAGTGGGCCGACGTGAGGCCCGGCGATACCCTGGCTACCTCGGGCCTTGGAGGAGTTTTCCCCAAAGCAATACCCGTCGGGGTGATAAAGGACATGCTCCCCTCGGAGGACCCCTTCTATCGGAACATCAGGGTGAAACTCTTCGTCGATTATTACAGGGCAGGCAGTTACACCGTCCTAAAGAAATGAGAGGGTTCAAGCTGATAATTCTCATCTTCCTGCTCCTCGTTCTCTCGATGGTCGAGGCGAGAGTTCTGCTCAGGGGCTTTCCGGTACTCACTCTCGCCCTGCTGATGCCCCTCTCGCTTGCAATCGCGACAGAGGTCTTCGTCCCCATAGCCTTTCTGGCCGGAATACTGAAGGACGGCCTGTTCCCCCAAAATCTCTGGGTCTCTCCCTTCCTGTTCGTGATCACGGGCTTGATTGGCTACATCTTCAAGGGATACGTTAACCTGAAGCTCACGGCTCCGAAATTTTTCTATTTCCTGTTGTTCAGCCTCTTCTACATCCTCGCTCTCAGCTGGTCTTCAGGGACTTCGATCTCCCCGGCTAACCTGATTTCTTCAGTCCTGACCACCTCGTTGCTTTCCCTCTTCGTGTCATGGGGAATTCAGTGAGATACAGAAGCTTTCTCTATCTTTTCTTCGCCCTGTGGGGTCTCCTCCTCCTGAGACTGGTGAAAATTCAGATTCTGGACCACAAACAGTACCTGAAACAGGCTGAGAAAAACTACATAAAACCCCTACGGGTGCCTCCGCTGCGGGGGAAAATCCTGGACCGAAAGGGCCGCGTCCTGGCCGATTGGAAACCCATATTCAGGATTTCAGTTCTCGGTGAGAAGACCACGAAGGAGGGCCTGACCGAGCTCTCAGGGCTTCTCCACGTCGACATAGACCCCGATACCATAATCGGAAAGCCGGGATACATAAGGATAAAGGACGGGGCTTCGCTGGAGGAGGTCATATCGGTGGAGGAAAGGGAGGACCGCTTTCCCTGGATCGTGGTGAGCACCGTCCCGACGAGGAGGTACCTTTATGGCGGACCCTTCTTTCATCTGCTGGGCTATACCGGAGAAGTGGGTCCTTCTGACCTCAAGAGGAATCCCGAGTTCAAACCCGGGGATATCATCGGGAAATCGGGCGTTGAGAAGAAGTACGAGGAGGTCCTCAGCGGAAAGCCGGGCTACAGGTTTTATTCGGTCGACGCCACGGGAAAAATAATAGAGACCGATCCCCGTCCGCCTATACCCCCCGTCAAAGGCAGGGATATCGTGCTCACCGTCGACAGGGACCTTCAGCTCTATGCTGATTCCCTTTTCCGAGAATACAGACGGGGGGTCGCAGTAGCTCTCGATCCGCGGAACGGAGACATCCTTCTCTTCTATTCAAAGCCCTATGTCGATCCCAACGTGCTCTCGATGGGGATCTCCCAGGAGGAGTGGAAAAAACTCGTAGAAAGGAAGGACAATCCCCTGCTCGACCGCTGTATCGCCGGGCTCTACCCCCCGGGCTCCATCTTCAAACTGGTGACAGGAGCCATTGCCCTGGATCTACATCTCGTCAACCCTCAGGATCGACCCGTGACCTGCAACGGTGCCTACAGGATGGGAAACAGGATCTGGAGGTGCTGGCTCCCCTCGGGCCACGGGGCACTCGACTTTTACCATGCCATCGAACAGTCCTGTGACGTGTACTTCTACTATCTCGGCCAGAAGATCGGCCTGGCCCGCTTCCTGAAATGCGTGAGGAATTTCGGGCTTCAGGAGAAACTCGGGATAGACCTCCCGGGGGAAAAGGGCGGCTTCATCCCCGACATGCCCTGGTACGAGGAGAGGTACGGCAAGGGCAGGGTTCCGGAAGGTCTCGTCCTGAACCTGGCGATCGGTCAGGGAGAGATACTTCTCACTCCGCTGGACCTGGCCTTTCTAACGGCTCTCATAGCCATGGATTCGACGGCCACGCCCCATGTCCTGAAAGTGGATAAGAAGAGCCTTTCCTGGCACAGAGCCCCAGTCGAAAGGGAAGTGCTGGAACACATAAGGCGCGGCATGTATCTCGTCGTGAACGGAGAGAAGGGGACGGGAAGAAGCGCACAGATCGAGGGAATTGATGTGGCGGGCAAAACCGGCACCGCGCAGAACCCTCATGGAAAAGAACACGCCCTTTTCGCAGCTTACGCCCCTTATAGGGACCCGAAGATCGCCATTGTTGTGATCGTGGAGAATGCCGGACACGGAGGTAGCTATGCAGCTCCCATCGCCGGCAAACTTATAGAAAGGTACCTGAAGGATGCAGAAAAGTGAAATTCGAGCTTTCATAATAATTCCCTTCACCCTTCTCGCCATGGGGCTCGTGGAGCTCTCGTCAATAAGCCAGTTCTACTTCGAGAGACAGCTTGCCTGGGCTTTCTTCTCGGCCTCCGTCTTCGCTCTCTTTTCCCTCGTGCCCCTGAAATTCTGGAAGGCCTTTGGCATTCCCATCTACCTGATATCGATCCTCTTCCTCGCCCTTGCTTTAATGATGGGAGGCCCGGGTCCCAGGAGGTGGCTACAGTTCGGAAGCACCAGGTTTCAGCCCTCGGAACTTGCCAAGCTCGGGTATATTCTGATCGCAGCGAGAATCCTCTCCAACCGCAGAAAGAGTCAGATAGCTCTTCTCCTTCAGCTCGGCCTTCTCGCCCTGATCCCCTTCCTCCTGACGATAGCAGAGCCCGACCTGGCTACCTCCGTCACTTTTCTCTGGATCTACTTCTTTTTGCTCTATCTCTTCGACATATCGCCCTTTTACCTCGCCTTTCTCGTGATGCCTCCTCTCGCAGTGATAACCTCCTTTTCCCCTATCCTCTTCCTCATCCTTTTCGTCGGCGCGCTGCTTCACTCTCGCTACATAAAGGCGGGCCTGGCTTACACTGTGAGCCTCCTGACCCTCATACTTCTCCTCGGCTTCAGCACTCCCCTTATATGGAAAAAGGCCCTGAAACCTTATCAGAGGGAGAGGGTGATCGCCTTCCTCGCTCCGGAGAAATACAGGACGGGCTCGGGCTGGCAGATACTCCAGGCGAGGATCGCCCTGGGATCGGGAGGCTTTGGTGGCAAGGGTTACGGCAGGGGAACCCAGAAGGGCCTATCCTTCCTGCCGGCCGCTCACACAGATTTTATCTTCTCGAGCTTCGGCGAGGAATTCGGGTTCGCCGGCTCCCTCCTGGTCTTCCTTCTCTTCGGCGGATTGATATACGCAACCCTACGCTCTTCCTTCAGGATGCGAGATCGCTTCAGGAGGGCGCTCGGCTTCGGAATAGGTGCCTATTTCACATATCATTTTCTGGCCAACGTAGGTACGAACCTGGGCTTCTTCCCGGTAGCCGGAGTGCCTCTGCCCTTCATGACCTATGGCGGAAGTCACCTCACCGTAGAAGCAGCGCTCCTCGGACTGCTCATAAGGGCATTAAAAGAGGAAAGCTCGAGCTACCGAATCCTCGAATAGACTCAGATGTTATACCCATAAGACCGAAGGATCCTCTTCCCCTCCTCGGAAATCCTGTCCACGGTCCAGGGAGGGTCCCAGACGATCTCCACTTCCGCGTCCTCAACGCCCTCCAGCTTGAGAAGCCGATCCTTGGCCTGCATGGCGATGGCGCCGGCGAGGGGGCAGCCGCGAGCCGTGAGGGTCATCTTCACGTGAACCTTGTTCCCCTCGATCTCTATCCCGTAAATAAGCCCGAGATCCACGATATTAATGGGTATCTCGGGGTCAAATACCTCTTTAAGCGCTTCTATAACCTTTTCCTTCGTGAGCATATTTCCTCCTTCTTCCCTGCATTTTACCAGAGAAAACCTGGCCTGTCAAGACAACATCGTCGAAACCAGTGGAAACAGGGAAGCGGTGGGATACCGCAAAGCTCCAGAGGATATAATTGACTTGTGATCGGATTTCGCAGCAATACGGCCCGTCAGCCTGAAAAGCTGTAGGCCACCTGACCTCGAGGACGGGCAAGGCGAATTTCCCGATAGGAATGCGGAGCTGACTCATGTGCGCGCATATAACATATATTTGAATCGACGCCCGCCATCTTTATAATCTGAAAAACAGGTTGACAAACTGGCTCAAGAAAGGTATTAATATAGGCTATGGAAAACCTGATAAAGGAGAGCATAAAAAATCTAAGTGAAGTGGGAAAGAAAGCCCCTAAACTCGAGGGCGTGCCCTCGGGTGTGGAGGGGCTCGATGAGCTCTTTTTCACCTCCAGGATTCAGGATGGCAGGGCGATCCGCGTTCCCCTTGGTGGGATCCCCCGTTACGCCGTGGTAAACCTGACCGGGATCTCTGACACCGGAAAATCCCTCATGGTAGAACAATTCGCAGTCAGACAGGCAGCCCGCGGCAAAAGGGTGGCATTCATCACGGTGGAGACGCCGGCCGCATTTCTCTCGGTCGGACTCAAGGAAAGGGCGCTGGCGATGGGGTTTCAGGAGAGCGACGAGATCGAAAAGAACATATACATAATAGACGCAGCCAGCTACTCCGCCCTCAGAGAAGACATAAAGGTCCTCCTCGACACCCTGGCCTACGCGATAAAGACCTACAAGATCGATTTCACCGTCATCGACTCCATCACCGGCCTTTACGAGGCCAGGGAGATGCTCGCCAGGACTTTCGTGAGACAGGTTTACAACTTCCTGAAAAAATGGTATCAGACCGCCCTGCTTGTCTCCCAGAAGCGCTCCGGACACGAGGAGCTGTCGGCCGAGGCAGCCGGTGGTTACGCTGTATCCCACATAGTCGACTGCACGATGGTCCTGTCGAAGCGCATGATCCAGAGCCAGTATGACGAACGGATTTACAAAAAGCCCATAGGTGAGCTCATCAGGTTTTTCAGGATCGACGGGTGCAGGATGTGCGGTCACGACACCGACACCCACCTCATGGAGATCACAGACCTCGGTCTGGTCAAAATCGGAAAGAGCCTGAAAGAGTATCTCAAAAAACAATAAAAAGGAGGTGGGAAGATGCCGGTATTACGTCCCGATGAAATTCAACAGTATGACATCGATACGATGGCCATCAGGGTTTTTCTTAAAGCTCTGGAAATCATAGGAGGCCCCAGAAAGCTGATCGAGCTCAGAAATCTCACCTGGATAACATCCCTGATGGAGGCCGCCTATGCCGTGGTCCTGGCCGATCAATCCCTCAAAACCGAGGACGAGATCGCTGAATTCCTGGGTCTGACGCGGCAGACGGTGAGGAACATCCTCAGGGCCGATCCGGAGCTCGTCATGCAGAAACTCGAAGGCGAACTTCAGGAAAAGACGCCCAGAGCCCATACGGCCGGAGGCCTTGCGAAACTCGCATACAGGGAGATCAAGGAGGGCAGGGATTACCTCAATTTCTTCATATACGCACTCGAAAGCGCATCGGAGAGTCTCGGCATCTACTGGCCCATCGAGGTGCTCAGGAAAATAAAGGGAATGGACTTTCCCGCGGGGAAGGAGGAGCTCGCTGAAAGGCTGAAGGGCCTCACGATAAAGAACGTACCCTCGGAGAAGATCCTGGAAAAGCTCGAGTATCCGGTGAAGAGCCCCAGCGATCTTCTGCACAAGATCAGAATTAGCCTCGAAGGAGGAGAGTAAAATGGTAATACACAAGAGACACGCCCAGCTGCTCAAGATCGCAGGCGAAAAGGGCATAAAATTCAGCGACGTGGAGGGGGATGACATAAACTACCTCGATCAGCTCGACAAAATGGGACTGATCGAGCTCGACGAAGAGGGGGTTTTCGCCCCCACTTATTCCGGGGCACTTCTGACGGAGACCATCGAGAGCGCCCCCGAATTCGGGGGCCTTCCCCTCGAGGAATGGGATGAAGACTTCCGTTTCATCGGGTCCGAGATAATCTCGATGCTCCACACCGCTTATCTGGCTCAGGGACGCACGGGTGCCATCTTCGAAAAGGAGCTCGCGGAAAGGGGATTTTCCAGTGACGGCAAACTCACGCCCATCGCTTACAGCGTGATCGAACTTTTTGAGAAAGCTCACCCCAGGCTGGTCATATCCAGGGAACTCGCCGACTACCTGCGAAAAATGCCGCCTGGTCCCGGCTACAGAAAACACCTTCCGGCGGGAAAGCACATTCTCCTGGAGCTCGAGGGGATGAGACTCCTCTCCTTCAGCATACCGAGGAGCGATATCTATTCCCTCTCAGGCCTCGGCCAGCAGCTCAGGGCAGCGATAATTCACAGCGCCCCTGCATATGAGGTCATAATAGACGAGAGGATTTTAAAGGCTTTTCTCAACGGGAATTACAGGGACCTCCCGGAGTTCGATAAGCTGGTTGCCATGGCCTTCGTCAAACCCGACGGCGAGCTCCTGACGGCGGGACGACACCTGATCCCCGCAGCCAGGATTTATTTCGAGGGGCCTATCACGGTCAATCCGTCGGTGGACCTCCAGCTCTTCGACATCTGCGCACTGAAATGCCTTGAGGAACTCGAGGCGAAGGGGGAGATCCCCACGGAGGAGGCGGTTGCCGACCTCATAAAAAAGAACTTCAAGCTTGAGAACATCAACGTGAGGAAACACCTTTACAGGCTCGTCGCAGCGAGGCTGGCTGATATCTGTTTCGGCGGTGATGAAGAGTGCTTCAGGCTCACCGATTGGGGCAGGGAGGCCTGCGAGGATCAGAAAAGGGAGAGGCCCATACCGGCCCATGCCGTGAAATCCATAACTCTCACAAGAATGGAATATACGGCTCCCGAGTACGATTGGTTCATAAAGGGAGAAAAGGCCGGCCTGACGGGCAACGGCTACCCGTCCAAGTCAGGGTTACTTTACGCCAGGATAGCATCCAACGCACGCAGGATACCCTTCATTGACGGGACTGCGGCCAGTGCCCTCAGGCTCATCCCCCTGACAAGGGGCATCTACGTCGAAGAGCTCCGGGCTCTCTGGAAGGAGAAGGACGACCTGGATGATGTGCTCTCCGGCCTCGATGCTGCTCTCGTCGTTGACCTCCTGCCAGGGGGAGCCCTCATTCTGACCGAGGTCGGCAAACTGATAAAAAGGGCCATCCAGGGGTGTCCCGAGTCCACGCAGTACCCCGTCACGCCGGCGCTGGCCCTTCTCGTAAGCAGGCTCGGGGATCACCTTGAAAAGGGAACGGAGTTCACGGAAGCCCTTAAGAAGACGGAGAAAGAGCTCGGATTTCCCTCAAAATACGTGGAAAACCTGGTACTGGCTGCCAGGCGGTGCCGCTATCTCTCGGCGAGGAACCTCACTCAGAACGGCAAATACCTGAGGGAGGCCACAAAGCTCCTCGCTGAGATCAGGGAGATCTGGGAGGAGATAGCCGTATAAAAGGAGGGAAAACATGTACGATCCCATATCGCTGCTTTTCCTGATCATATTTCTGTTCGGGCTTCTTTATCCGCAGATTCAGCACAAAACCCTTCTCGGCAACAGGCTTGCTCTCATAAAGAAACTCGAGAAGAAAAGGGGCACGAGGGTCATCACCATGATCCATCGGCAGGAAAAGATAGGCCTCTTCGGCATACCCTTTTTCAAATTCATAGATATAGAGGACTCCGAGGAGATACTGAGGGCGATCAGGCTGACCCCGAAGGACGTTCCCATAGATCTTGTCCTGCACACCCCCGGTGGGCTCGTCCTCGCCTCGACCCAGATAGCGAAAGCCCTCAAGGACCATCCGGCGAAAACCACGGTGATCATTCCCCACTACGCCATGAGCGGCGGGACCCTTATAGCCCTCTCCGCTGACGAGATAATAATGGATCCCCACGCAGTTCTCGGTCCGGTGGATCCACAGCTCGCCGACTCCGAGGGAGGCGCCGTCCCCGCGGCCTCGATATTGAAGACCGTCGAGGTCAAAGGACCAGAGAACGTCGATGATGAAACCCTGATGAAGGCCGATGTCGCCGAAAAAGCCATAGCACAGGTCAAGCAGATCGTCTACGAACTACTTGAGGGCAAGATGGACGATGAAAAGAGGGAAGAGATCGCTGAAAAACTGAGCAGGGGACACTGGACCCACGATTACCCGATAACGCTGGAAGAAGCGAAGAAAATGGGACTGAAGATATCGACCGATGTACCCGAAGAGGTCTACACCCTGATGAGCATGTATCCCCAGAGCCTCCAGAGAAGGCCGAGCGTGGAATTCATACCCATCCCCTATCAATCTCCCCGGGGCTCCAATCAGAGCTGACTGAAACCGAACTTTCATTGAGGGAGGGCGGGCAGTAAAATAAACACATGCCCCATCAGGGATACGAATTTCTCAAAGCCCTGAAGAAGGGAGCTCTCTCGTCGCACCTTTACGTGCTGGCAGGCCGGGAAGAGCTGATGATGGAAAGCGCCCTCAAGATCCTCGAGGAGAAACTGGCTCCCTGCGACAGGAAAGTCTATTACATCGACGAGATAACCCCTCAGGAGATAATCCAATCCTCCTCTACCGGCGATCTCTTCGGCAGCTCCAGGAAGATCACGGTGATCAAGGGGTTGGAGAAATCCAAGAAAAAGTCTAAGAAACACCTTCTGGAGCTCTTCCAGAGCCTGTCAGGCGGTTTTTTCGATGTCGATAATCCCCTGGTCATCTACATCAGGACCTCGGGGATGGAGGACAGGAAGAGAAACGAATTGATGAGAAACCTGCGCGACATCGAAAAAACCGCCGAGATCCCCTTTCTCAAGGGTGCCCTTTTCGCCGAATTTCCCCTACTGGTGGAGGGAGGAAATACCGCCCACCTCTTCGGGAAATGGATAAAGAACTGGTTTGAAAGGAAGGGAATAAATCTCGACGGGAAAACGCTGGAGAAGCTCAGGACCCTTCTTCCGCCAGAGCTCAAAGAAGCCCAGGCCGAGATGAAAAAACTTCTCCTCTATACCGACGGTGAACCTCCGTCGCCCGAAGACGTCGAGGAGGTAGTATCTAAAAACGATGAGGTGCTGATAAAGGATCTCTCCCGCCTGATCCAGAAAGGAGACAACCGGTTCGCAGCATTAACTCTCAAGAAACTCCTCGACAGCGGCGTCAGGCCGAACCACATTCTCGCCTATCTGCTGGTCGTCCTGGCGCGCCACCTCAGGAGCAGCGGGAGGAAATCTGGTTTCAGGGCAACACTTGAAAAAGCGGAGAAGGCAGTGGAGCTCGAGGGGAGGCTGAAATCCCAGCCTGTTTCCGACTCCCTGCTCCTTCTCCTTCTGTCGGAGGAACTCTCTCGATGATCGGTTTTCTCGCCACCCTCGTATTTCTCCTGTCTTCGCCGGGAGCAGAAAGCGACGAATACATCCTTCTGTCCGATTATTACCTCGAATCGGGACAGGTTGACAGCGCCATCGGGGTTCTCAGGGAAGCTTTCTCGGAAACGGGCAGATACGAATTTCTCCTGAAAATCGCGGAGATCCTGGTAGACAGGGGAGAATACGAAAAGGCATTGTCCTATACAGACCGCTGTCTGGGAAAAATCGAGGGACCTGAGGTTTACAGGTTGCATGCCCTCGCCCTTTACGGACTGAAAAGGCGAAAGGACGCCTTCAGGACTGTAAAGGCCGGGCTCAGAAAGTACCCCGAAAATCCCTCTCTGCTTCACCTTCTGGGAAACCTCTACGACATAGAGGAAAACAGGAAAAAGGCTCTCAAGTATTACATCAAGGCCCTGGAACGTGCGCCTGATTCCGCTGGCCTTCTCGTGGATTACGCTGCTCTCCTGTACAGGAACGGCCAGAGCGACTCGGCTCTGTCGATACTGGAGAAAATATACGACAGGGTCGAGGGAAATTACAGGGCAGAACTGACCCTTTCCGGGATATACGAGGAAAGGGGCGAGAACGAAAGAGCCCTGGAGCACCTCGAGAAAGCCTATTCGGCGAACCCGATGAGCGTTCCCCTTCTCGTCAAGCTCGGGCAGCTGAATATCGATCTGGGACATTACGAGGAGGCCATCAAATATCTGTCCATGGCGAGGACACTCGCCCCCCTGCATGCCGATGCGAGAAGGCTTCTGGGCATCGCACTTTACAGGGTTGGGGAAAGGGATGAAGCCCTCGACGAAGAGCTCGTCGCCCTTTACCTGACTCCACGCAATTCGGAGGTCCACTATTATCTGGCGAGGATCTTCGCTGAACTGAGGGCGGACTCGCTGGCTTTAAAGCACGTGAGAAAAGCCATAAAGCTAAAGCCCAGGCCGGAATACAGGCTCTTCGAGGCTTACCTCCTGATATCGGGGGAAAGGTTCAGGGAGGCGATAAGAAAACTTAAGTCGATGAAAAAAGACCTGAACCCCGTGGGGTATTATATGCTCGGAACAGCCTATTTCGGGCTTAAAAAATATAACGATGCACTGAAATACTTCAGGAAGGCCTCGGAACTGGACCCCGATAACTACGGTTACAAAAAGACAGTTGTCGATCTGCTGGAAAGGCTCGGCAGGAAGGAGGAAGCCATCGATCTCCTCGTGAAGCTTTCAGAGCTCTATCCCGACAGCACAGAACTCAGATTCAGGCTGGCCATGCTCTACGCGGAAAAAGGGGAAATGGTTAGAGCTGAATCACTTTTCGCCCTCCTGGCTCGCGAGGACTCGACTGATGCCGCTGTTTACAACAACTGGGGCTATTTCCTTGCCACAAAAGGCGGAGATCTGGATTCTGCCCGGAAACTCGTGGAAAAGGCCCTGGATCTGGAGCCCGAAAATCCCCTTTATCTCGATTCCATGGGGTGGATATATTATCTGCAGGGCGATTACGGCAGAGCCTTCGATTACCTCAAAAGGGCGGTGGAAAAAAGAAATGACGATCCCGAGATCCTCGAACACATGGGAGAAACCCTGCTGAAACTCGGAAAAAGGGAAGAAGCCCTGAAATATCTCAGACGGGCGCTGAAAATCGATCCCACCCGAGAGGAATTGAGGGAAAAGATAAAGAGCTATGAAAAGGATTAAGGTCGGGATAACCGGGCCCCCCGGTTCTGGCAAAACAACCCTGGCTAAATTCTTTCAGGAATGTGGGGCACAGGTGATTTCGCTGGACGACATCGGCAGAGAGATAACCCTGAAAAAGCTCGAGGAAGTTGGGAAAGCCCTCGGGGTCGACGTAAGCGACCAGCCCTACGAAATCCAGAGAAAATTGATCGGAAAACGGGCCTTCCAAGACCCGCAAAATCTCAGAAAACTCGGTGAGATAGTTCATCCCGAGCTCTGTGAGGAAGCCCTGCGAAGACTGAGAAATGCAGAGGGTGATCTGATTGTGCTGGAGGGAGCCCTGCTGTTCGAGCTGGGACTTAACGAGCACGTGGATAAGGTGATAACCGTCACAGCCCCGGAGAAACTTCTCCTTCGGCGTTTTCTGGAGAAAAGCGGGTACGACGAGAAGGCCTTCCGCGTGATCCTCTCCTATCAATGGCCTCAGGAATGGAAGGGGCTCTCATCTGACTTCGTCGTCAACAACACCGGCGATCTCGATTCCCTCAGAGAGAGAGCCTCCCAGATATTGGGAAAATTAAAGCAAGATCCCTGATCACAGAAGCGTCCTGAAATACTCGGAAAAGGATGAATCGGGGTACTTCAGGATAAACTCCCTCAGAACTTCCTTGGCGAGGGCCGGATCGTTGAGCCTCTTGGAGGCTATATCATAAGCCCTCAGAGCACATTCTCCGGCGATGTAACCGGGGAATTTGCTGTAGATCTCCCTGTAAAGGGAAAAGGCTTCTCCCCACTTTCCCTCCTTCTCCAGGACGTTCCCCCAGAGATAGCCGAAGTAAGGTTTGAGTGATCCTCCCATGCCGTAGTTCTCTCTGGCTATCCCCGCCGCCCTTTCGACATCGCCGGACAGAAGGTAACCCAGCGCCTCGAAATACTTCCTCGCCTCGCCCTCAGCGCCGGACATCAGGATCTCCTTGAAATAGAACACGTCGTCCACTCTCTCTCCGGCGATGTACCTGCTCAGAAGCGCATTAAAGAAGGAATCGGCACGGGCGAAATCTCCATTTATAAGAGAGGCAAGACCGCAGTAATAGAGTCCGTCCTGGGTTGTGTCGCATTTCGAACATTCCTCAAGGGCCTTTTCCGCTTTTCCCATCCTTATAAGGGCCCTGATCCTCACGGGGTCAAATCCCTCCGACGAAGTGGCCTTGAGGACGAGATCGGGCCTGTTCAGCCTTCCAAGGTAAATGTCCATTATCAGTTCGCGGGCACCCCTTACGCCTGCCTCTTCCGCTTTTTCGAGATGCTCTACTGCCTTCTCGTATTCTCCCAGCTCTGCGAAGCAACGCCCCATCAGAAATTCCCAACGGGCATCCCTTTCTTTCTCTTCGAACCCACGGAGGATCGACATTGCCACCGAGGGCTCCCCCATCTGCAGGGCCTCCCTGGCAAGGGATATGTTGGCGCGGCCCTCACCGGCAAGCTCGAACTCCCTCGCAGCTTCGGCTATCCTGCCGACGCTCAGATAAAGTTCCGCCAGGACGGCGTGAGCCCTGGAGAACTTCCTGTGCTTTTTCATCCATTTGCGGACGAGATCGATAGCCCTGTCCTTGCCGAGATAACGGCTCACCATGAGGACTTCCCTCTTGACCCTGCCGGGATCTTCCCCCTCGAGGAGCCGATTCATCGCTTCCCTGAGGGCAGACTCGTAGTCACGTTTCTCGAGAGCGTATATGTAAAATTCCCTGGCAAACAGGTAATCCCTGCCGAGCCTCTTTCTGCCTTTCTCGAGGAGGGCATAGGCTTTGTCCTTCAGCCCGCTGGATCTCAGAAAAAGGGCGGCCTTTCGATAGGCTTCGGGATCGGACTTCTCTTCCACGAATTCCTCGACCATCCTCAGGGCTGAGGTCGTGTCTCCGTTCCTGATCAAACGCCTGGCACTCACCAGAAGGCTATCCTGAATGGAGACCACCTGTCCCAGGAGGGAAAAAATCAGGAGAAAATTCATAGGCCCAATTCCTCGCTTATGCCCGCCATTGCCTCGAGGCAGAGCGAGAGAAAAGTGTCCAGATCGATACCGAGGCTCTCGGCACTCCTCATCTGATCCCTGGATGCGCCGGCGGCGAACCTTTTCTCCTTGAATCTCTTCTTGAGGAATCTCAGATCCAGCCCTTTTATGGACTTGCTGGGGTGCATGAGAGCACAGGCCACTATAAAGCCTGTGGTCGGATCCACCGCATAGATGGCCTTTTCCATCGGGGTTTCGGGTTCTTTTTTTCCGGCATGGGCAAGTATTGCGTTGAGCACCCTCTCATCGTTAAACCCGATTTCCCTCAACATCTCCACCGTGCGTCTTGCGTGCCGATCGAAATCGTTCACCGTCTCCTCATAATCCAGATCGTGAAGAATCCCCGCCAGTTCCCAGAGATCCGGATCCTCGCCGAAATATTCCGCCAGCTTCCTCATGCAGGCACCCGTGGCTATCATGTGTTTGACTAAATTCTTTTTGCTCACCTTCTCCCTAACCAGCCTCAGGGCTTCGTCTCTCGTCATGTCAGAATTATACGACAGCCCTGCTGATCTTAAAAGCCACAGAACCTGCCGGCGATTTCAAATTTTGCTCCTTGACAGACTTACATTAAGGGCATACAATGGGTTTGAACCTGGAATTTCCCTTTCCAGGTCAAAGTAATAAAAGGAGGATAGATGTAATGGGAGAAGTGAAAGAAGGAAGGGTCAAGTGGTTTGACCCCAGGAAGGGCTATGGGTTCATCGAACTGGAAGACGGTTCGGAGGACGTATTCGTGCACTTCACAGACGTAGTGGGAGAAGGTTACAAGACACTGGAAGAAGGACAGAGAGTTAGATTTGAGATAGTGAAGTCCGACAAAGGTCCGAAAGCAGTTAACGTAGAAAAGATCTAACTGCGAAAACCACAGAGGGGTTCCGGGGGTAATCCCGGAACCCCTTATTTAT
>DRBW01000204.1 GCA_011042705.1 Caldifarciminota bacterium | reverse complement strand
TGTGCTGGGCGGAAACTACAGCAACTACTCCGGAAGCAGGCTCATGTCGGGTCCCATCGATGTTCAAGAGGGCGATTGGCTCGAGATCTGTCACTGGTATGCCATTGAATCACACTGGGACGGTGGAAATGTGAAAGTCTCGACCGACGACGGAAACACATGGACCATCATATCGCCCTGTGATGGATATCCCGAACCGTCAGTTTCATCGAGCAACTGCCTGATCGGCGGAGAGCCAGCCTTCAGCGGGGTTTCCAACGGCTGGATCCAGAGCTACTTCGACCTCTCCGATTTCGCCGGACAGACGATCCTGATAGCCTTCGACTTCGGATCTGACGGCAGCGTCAATCACGAGGGCTGGTATATCAAATGGGCCAGGATCTGGAGCACAGCACCCACTGATGTCGCAGAAGGCTCCATAGGGAGAGATCTGAATCTCTTCGAGCCCAAGCCCAACCCGACCTCCGGCATGACAGAGCTGGCCTTCACGCTGCCCGCAGCTCAGAAGGTTGACCTCGCGGTCTACGATGCATCGGGAAGGCTTGTCCGCAGACTCGCCAGCGGCAGGCTCGCTGCGGGAACCCATACCTTCCAGTGGAACGGCACGGATGCGAGAGGCAGCCGCGTGGCGAACGGAATCTACTTCGTGAAACTGACTGCCGACAGCAAGACCCTGACCAGAAAGCTCATCCTGGTTAAATAGCTTAGAATAGGACATCAGCTCAGGGGCGGGGTTTTTCGTTTCGAAAAACCCCGCCCCTTTTCAATTTCCCGCATCCCCTAATTAACAACATCCGGTCACTCCCGTAATTTCCGGAAGGACTGCGTTTCCAGGAGAAGAATCAGGAATTCTCTTCACCAGAGAACTGCTCATACGGGGGCAATCTCAATGAGGCCCACGGGGAATGCCTCAAAAGTCTTTGGATTGCAAAGCCCACACTGAAAGGTCCTCCGTTCCCGGCCCTGGCACCTCGGAAAGATCAAAGAGAGTCCTAAGTGTTGTAACCCTCGGGCCCTTCCAGCAGTTAACGCACATCGAGCAATACGTCCGTTGCGTGGACCGAAGCAAAAAGGCATGTTTTCGCCTTTACACCCATTTAAACAAAACAGACGAAGGAAAAACCGAAACAGACAGTGCCCTCTCCTTCCAGATCGACTACCAAGCGGACCGCATTACAATAAGACTATTTCGAGGGCGACAGGTGGTATTGAGGCAAAAGGCTGTTGGGAGAAAACCGCTCACATCAAACGGAGAAACAACACTCAACACCTTTGAGCATAGGGAATATAAAAAACATGCCGACCAGACGTGAGGAGATAAAATAGTTCGAAATTTCAGCATTTATCAGGTCATGAAAATTTTAGCTCTACGAAGTTACTAGCTGAGATTCCCTTCAGGACAACGATCGATTCAAAGGTTGAGATCAGTCCTCCTCCCATTCTTCGAGGAGTTCCTTTTTGAGCCTCTCGGCCTCCATGGGATCGAGGGATTTCTCGCCTCCCTTCCTGTCCGGGCCCGTCATGAACTCCCTGGGGCTCATAATTTTGGCTCCAAAACTCTTTACGTAGTTCAGAAGAGGCCTGTCGGCGCTGACAACCACGATCTGGCCGGGTTTCCTGGCTTCCCTCACATATCTCTTGATGTAATCGTCGGCTGTCTCGCCCTTGGTGAAGCGGGCGGGCCCCCTCTCCTCGCCGTGAACGCCGAGCTTGCCGTCGAAAACTATGATAACCCTGTGGGGCTTATATTTCTCGGCGACCTCATAGAGCTTCTCCCTGCCCGACGATAGCTCTTCTGCCTTTAAGCCGGCCGAGAATATGACGTTGTACCCATCGACTATGTAAATCATGGCCTGCCGTTTCTCTCGAGGACCTCAAAGTAATAGCTTTCCACCTCTTTCGCTATCTTGTCCCAGGAATAGAAAGACACCGCCTTTTCCCTTCCGGCATCGCCCATCCTTTTCATCGCCTCGGGATGTCTCAGCAGTTCGATAACTGCTCTGGCCAGGGCTTCTGGGTCCTCGGGCCTCACGAAAAGGCCCTCCCGGCCGTTCTCCATGACCTGCCTGTATCCGGGTATGTCGGAGGCAACCACTGGTTTGGCCGAAGCCATCGCCTCAAGCAGGATGATCCCGAAGCTCTCGGCCCCCGTGGCCGGCGAGACGAGCATATCACAGGTCGCATAATAGCGTGGAAGTTCTTCTGGCGACACGGGCCCCGTGAAAATGACCCTGTCCTTTATCTCGCTCTTGATAAACTGCTGATAGTATTTCTTGAGGGGACCTGATCCCACAACGATCAGCCTCGTGTTCCTCACCTCCCTCACTATGCGGGGCAAGGCCTTGAGGAGAAAGCGAAGACCCTTCCTGGGATCAAATCTCCCCACGAAGAGAAGGTTGAAGAAACCATCTCCCCGGAGATCGGGAAAGGGAGGCACTTCTGGATTGAACCTGTTGATGTCCACGCCGTTGGGAATGATCCTGTAATTCCCGCTGAAATGCCTCATCATGGTGTCCCTCGCCACCTCGGAAACTGCGATGGGACCGTCGATCTTCTTGAACAACTTGTGCAGATAGGGTTTGAAAAGCTCGTAGCCGATGGATTCCGAGTGGGCTGCGTGAAAGGTAGCGAAGTTCACCGAACTGGAATAGTTCAGGGCAAGGATCGGGAGGGTTGGGGCGAGAGACCCGTGGGTGTGAACTATGTCGTAATTTCTGCCGCGCACTATGTTCCTGACCTTCAGATTTATGAAAGGAGAAAAGGCAATGGGCGCCATGGACTTGTTAATCGGGATCTTTATGCCCCTCCCCACCCTTATCACATAGGGCGGGTCCTCGAAATTGAAGGTGTTCCTGGCGTGATTCGAGGTGAGGATGTCGACCTGGTGCCCCCTTTTCCTCAGCTCAAGGGAGAGATGATGTACGTGCTCGGCTATCCCGCCCACATGGGGATAATATGTATCGGATGCCATCAAGATTTTGAGGGGCTTCACTTTGAAATTATATTAACTGAGTCAAAAGACAGTCAAGAAATAGAAAAAGAATCTCTATTTTATGTGAATATTGTCATAAAAGGCTATTTGCTGTATAATTTAGCTGAATGATTAAGAGGAAACTCCTCAGAGTTTATGGAATTGTTCAGGGAGTCGGTTTCAGGCCCTATGTGTACAGGATAGCCACCTCCCTCGGATTGAGGGGATTTGTCCGCAACGACACCCTGGGGGTGGAAATCGAGATCGAGGGCGACGAGGAAAAAATAGAAACATTCAAAAGGCGTCTTTACAGCGAGTGCCCGCCTGCCGCTTCCATCGACAGGCTCGTCGAGGAGGAAATAGATACTAAAGGAGATGCGAGTTTTGTCATTTATGAGAGCTCCTCGGGAAGGGAAAGGGAAACGCTGATATCGCCCGATCTCGCCACGTGCCCCGATTGCCTGAGGGAACTTTTTGACCCGGGAGACAGGAGATTCCGTTATCCCTTCATCAACTGCACGAACTGCGGGCCGCGATATACGATTATCGAGGATGTCCCTTACGACAGGCCCAACACGACGATGAGAAAATTTGAGATGTGCCCGGAATGCAGGGCAGAATACGAAAATCCTGCCGACAGGAGGTTTCACGCTCAGCCTAATGCCTGCCCCGTCTGCGGCCCTGAGGTCTGGCTCGTCGAGGGAAATGGGGTGAAAATTCAGGTCGGAGATCCCATAAAGGCAGCTGCACGGTTTATCCAGGAGGGAAAGATAATCGCCTTAAAAGGGCTCGGAGGGTTTCACGTAGCCTGCGATGCGACGAATGACAACGTTGTGAAAAGGCTACGGGCTTTGAAAAAGAGGGGCGACAAGCCCTTTGCATTGATGGCCCCCGATCTCGAAACCGTGGAGAGACTCTGCTTTCTGAGCGATAAGGAAAGGGAGCTCCTCACTTCACCGAAGTGCCCCATCCTGCTCCTCGAAGCCCGCGAGGAAGCCTGGAAAGTCATCTCCCGGGATGTAGCACCCCGCAATCGATATATAGGTTTCATGTTGCCCTATACTCCCCTCCATCATCTGCTGCTCAGGGAAACAAAGAGGCCGCTCGTTATGACCAGCGGAAACCTCAGGGACGAGTCCATAATCAAGGACAATGATGTCGCCCTGGAGAAACTGTCGGGAATCGCCGATTACTTCCTCCTCCATAACAGAGACATTGCCACCAGGATAGACGATTCCGTCGCGCGGGTCATCGACGGTAAGGAGATACTGATAAGGAGGGCGAGGGGCTATGTGCCCGCTCCCATTTCTCTTCCCTTCACATCAGATAAGGAGATACTCGCCCTCGGCCCCATGATGAAATCCACCCTCTGTTTTCTGAGAGGCCAGAGGGCTTTCCTCTCGCAGTACCTCGGCGACAACGACATCTACGACAATTACCTTTACCTCCTGGAGATCATGGAAAGGCTGAAAAAGCTTTTCGGGTTTAAGCCCGAGCTGGTGGTGCACGACCTCCACCCAGATTATCCCACAACTCGCCTCGCCGGGGAAATGGAGCTTCCCGCCCTGGCCGTTCAACACCACGAGGCTCACCTGGCAAGTGTTCTCGCCGAGAAGGGATTAGTCGATGACGAAGTGCTCGGGGTGGCCTTTGACGGCACCGGATACGGGAGAGACGGCAGAATATGGGGAGGAGAGTTCTTCGCCGGGAAAACAGGAAACTTCGAGAGAATAGCTCACATAGCTTATTTCCCCCTGCCGGGAGGAGAGAAGGCCATAGAGGAACCCTGGAGGATCGCCCTCGCCCTCATGAAGGAAGTGCTGGGCGAGGAAGCCCTGGAAACGCCATGGGCAGCGAAACTGAGAACAAATCACAATCTCGAAGCGGTGCTGCGACTCGCTGAAACTGAGAGGCTCTCGCCCCTGACTTCGAGCGCCGGACGCCTCTTCGATGGGGTTTCATCGCTCCTCTCGATAAGGCACCGGATAACTTACGAGGCCCAGGCGGCAATCGAGCTTGAGATGGCCGCCGATCCGGAAGTGAAGGATTCCTACGAGCCCCTATTTACGGAGAGCGAGGGCCATCTCATCCTGGACGTCAAGGCGCTCGTCGCTGAGGTTTATGACGATATCCTGCGGGGAACGCCGGTCCCCGTGATCGCGGCCAGGTTCCACAACTGGTTCGTTTCCGCGGTCCTCAGAGTGGCGGATTTCGTCAGAGACGATAGGGGGATCGAAAAGGTCGTCCTCTCTGGAGGGGCCTTTCAGAACCGTTTTCTCCTCGAGAGGACGATAAACGCGCTGAAAGAAAACAGATTTAAGGTCTATTTTAACGAAAAAGTGCCGATAAACGACGGCGGTGTCTCTCTCGGGCAGGCCTACACGGCCGCTGTGCTCGTGAGAGAAGGGAGGTTATGAGATGTGTCTCGGAATTCCCATGAAATTGGTTGAACTTAACTGGCCTGACGGCAAGGCAGAGCTCGGCGGAGTGAAAAGGGACGTGCGCCTCGATCTCCTGGAGGACGTGAAAGTTGGGGATTACGTCATCGTACATGCTGGCTACGCCATCCAGAAACTGGATGAGGAAGAGGCCCTCGAAACCCTGAAGATCCTGAAGGAAGCCCGGATAATATGAAATACCTTGTCGAATTCAGGGATCCCGCGGTCATCGAGCGGCTGAAGGAGGAGATCAGTAAGGTCGCCCCCGAGAGGACCGTGAAAATCATGGAGGTCTGCGGAACGCACACCATGGCGATAAGGAGGTTCGGGCTTCCCTCCCTTCTTCCCCCGACGGTCCGCCTGATATCGGGCCCCGGCTGTCCCGTATGCGTGACTCCCAACAGATATATAGACACGGCAATCGCCCTATCCAGGCTTAAAGGGGTGACCATAGCTACTTTCGGCGACATGGTGAAGGTGCCCGGTTCGAGCTCCTCTCTTGAAAGGGAAAAATCAAAGGGCGCAAAGGTGCTGGTGGTCTATTCTCCCCACGACGCGCTCCTCCATGCCGAAAAAAATCCCGACGAAAAGGTCGTCTTCCTCGCCGTCGGCTTCGAAACCACGGCCCCCCTCATAGCGGCCGCTCTCAAAGAGGCCAGGAACAAAGGGATTCGCAACTTCTATGTCCTCCCTGGGAACAAGGTCATTCCCCCGGCAATGGAGGCTCTGCTTCAGGACCCCGAGATAGAGATCGACGCCTTCCTCCTGCCCGGCCACGTGTCCACCGTAATAGGCACCGAACCTTACAGGCCTCTTATCGAGAAATACGGGATCACTTCGGCCGTCGGAGGATTTGAGCCAGCCGACATCCTGTCAGCCCTCTACATGATCCTGAGGGACCTGAAGGAATGCAAAAGCGAGGTGAGAAATGCCTACACCAGGGTCGTCAAGAGAGAAGGGAACCCGCGCGCCAGGGAAATAATGAAGGAGGTCTTTGCCGAAGCCGACAGCGAATGGAGGGGGCTCGGCATTATCCCCTCAAGCGGCCTGGAGCTCAGGGAAAACTACCTGGAATTCGACATAAGGAATTCGGTGAAAGTCGAGGTCGAGGAAACCCGCGAGAATCCTCTCTGTCGTTGCGGCGACGTGCTCAAGGGCAAGGTCTCACCGCCCGAGTGCCCCCTCTTCGGAAAGAGCTGCACGCCCGATAACCCGTATGGGCCCTGTATGGTCTCCAGCGAGGGGACCTGCGCTGCCTATTACAAGTACGGAGGCTGAAATGGAAATACTTCTCTCCCACGGCGGAGGAGGAAAAAGGACCCGTGAACTCATAGAAAAAGTCTTCCTCAAGTATTTCGAGAACGAAAAGCTCTCCGAACTCGGAGACTCAGCCCTCTTCGACGCCACTGTGGGTCAATATGCCTTTACCACCGATTCCTACGTGGTCAGCCCCCTCTTTTTCCCCGGAGGCGACATAGGAAAGCTCGCAGTCTCAGGGACGATAAACGACCTATCGGCTTCAGGGGCGGAACCCCTCTATCTCTCGGCTGCCTTCATAATAGAGGAAGGCTTTGTCCTTGAGGACCTCGAGAAAATAGTGAGCTCCATGAGCAAAACTGCATCGGAAGTCGGTATTCCCGTGATAACCGGCGATACCAAAGTCGTCGAGAGGGGAAAGGCCGACGGGCTCTTTATCAACACATCGGGAATCGGCAGGCTCTACAGGACTCCCCCGCCCTCCCCCGAAAGGATAGAGCCCGGCGACGTTCTGCTCGTGAACGGAACCATAGGCGACCACGGGATAACGGTAATGGCTCTGCGGGAGAAAATACTCGAAGATCCCGGAGATCTGCGAAGCGATTGCGCTCCGCTATGGGATTTAGTGAAGTCCGTCCTGGACGCGGTCGACGTGAAGTTCATGCGGGATCCCACCCGTGGCGGGCTGGCTGCTGTGGCCAACGAGATCGTCAGGGGAAAGAGCTTCGGATTAAATCTCTATGAGGAAAAGGTCCCCGTCAGAGAGGCGGTCAGGGGCCTCTCGGAGATACTGGGCATAGATCCCCTTCTGGCCGCCAACGAGGGCAAAATGGTCTTCGTGGTGGGCCGAGAGGAGGCTCAAAGAGCCCTCGATACCATGAGATCACACCCTCTGGGTAAAGAGTCATCTATAATAGGAGAGTTCACCGATGAGGCTCCGGGAAAGGTGATCCTCGTGACGGCATACGGCACAAGGAGAATCCTGGAGATGCCTCAGGGAGAGCAACTTCCGAGGATCTGCTGATGCACGAGCTGTCGCTTGCAAAAAATATAGTGGCCACGGTCTCGCAGTCCTTAGAAGGGATAAAGGGAGTGAAACGGGTCAAATCGATAAAATTAAAAGTGGGAAGGATTCACGTACTCTCGGTCGAAGCCCTCGATTTCTGTTTCAAGCTTATGTCGGAGGGCACGCCCCTCGAGGGCGCTGAGCTCGAGGTACAGGAGGTTCCCCTGACTGCCCGCTGTGAGAAGTGCGGCGAGGAATTCGAGCTCGACGGCTATCTCTTTGTATGCCCCCGCTGCGGGTCACCCGAGATAAAGGTGATCCGCGGCGAGGAGCTTCTCATTGAATCCTTTAAAATCGTCAAGGAGGACGAAAATGGAGATCAAGGTCTTAAAGAAAATACTTGAGACCAACGAGAAAATGGCCGATGAGAACCGCCGTTTTCTCAGGGAGAAGGGGATACTCTGCGTCAACATGATGTCCTCGCCGGGTTCCGGGAAATCGTCGATAATAGAGAAAACCGTTGAAAAGCTCGGCGACGGGTTCAAATTCGGGGTGATCGAGGGCGACATCCAGACCACCCTCGATGCCGAGAGGATGGCCAGGCTGGGCGTGGAGACCTTCCAGATCAACACGGGTCCCTTCGGAGGAGACTGCCACCTCGAGGCAGGGTGGATCAGGGCCGCCCTCAACGAGATGAAACTCGATGGCCTCGATTTCCTCTTCATAGAAAACATCGGCAACCTGGTCTGCCCGGCAGAATTCGACGTTGGTTCCCATCTGAACGTCGTAGTGCTGAGCACGCCCGAGGGCGAGGACAAGCCTCTCAAATATCCCCTCATGTTCCGCGTGTCCCATGCCATGCTGATCAACAAGATCGACCTCTTACCCTACCTCGACATGGACGTGGAAACCCTCAGGAAAAACGCTCTTGGGGTTAACCCGGGGCTCAAGATCATCGAGGTCTCGGCGAAGACGGGCCAGGGAATAGACCGATGGATAGAGCTCTTGCTCTCGGAGAGGGAAAACCTCATCGGGAAGAAAGAATAGATATGGAAGGCGGCTTCGGCGGCCTGTGCCCCCTGAGGTTGACAAGAGCGGGCGACCAGCTTATATTTTTAAAACCAAAAAGGAGGCGGCATAGCCAAGTGGCCAAGGCGGCGGTTTGCAAAACCGCTATTCCCCGGTTCGAATCCGGGTGCCGCCTCTTTAATTTTTGCCGGGGTGGCGGAAGTGGTAGACGCAGGGGACTTAAAATCCCCTGGGGGAAACCCCGTGCGGGTTCGAGTCCCGCCCCCGGCATAGGAGGGATGACATGTTGATGAGGAGAACCGCTGCCAATCTGTTTCTTTCCCTCGTTATTGGCGCGGTAGTGGGCAATGTGATAGGCGACGTCCTCAGGATATTGATGCCCAGCGGGCCGATAAAGAGGCTTTTTCTGGATTACGCGAGGCTCGGCTTCTCGCCCTTCACCCTGGACCTCTCCTTCGTCAAGTTCACCTTCGGCTTCTTCTTCCAAATTAACCTGATGGGCGTTATATTTATTTTTCTCATGATCTACATCTTTTACAGGCTCTGACATGAAAAGGTACATAGCACCGTTTCTACTGTTATTGCCTGCTCTGACCTTGCTCCTCGTGTTCAAGGTCCTGCCCATAATCTACGCCTTCAGGCTCAGCTTCTATGACTGGGGCATAGCCGGCGAGAAGGGCTTCCTCGGTCTCGGAAACTATATATCCCTCTTCAAAGATCCCTTCTTCTGGCAGGCGCTGATAAACACCTTCTACTATGCGATCTTCACCGTTCCCCTCAACCTGATCTTCTCCCTGACGATAGCCATCCTGCTCAACAGGGGAATAAAGGCCATAGGGCTTTACAGGACCATTTATTTCCTTCCTGTCGTCACCTCGATCGTCGCTGTCTCTGTGGTATGGAAATGGCTCTACGACCCCAACAGAGGGCTCTTCAACTTTTTCCTCACGTCCCTGGGATTCTCTCCCCTCAAGTGGCTCGAGGAGCCGAGGGGGATCTTCGAGATGATAACGGGACTGAGGCTGCCCTACATCCTGAAAGGTCCTTCCCTGGCCCTCTTCTCGATAAGCCTGATGAGCGTGTGGAAGTCATTGGGATACAACATAATAATTTTCCTGGCCGGACTCAAGAACATCCCTCAGGTCTATTACGAGGCAGCGAAGATCGATGGAGCTAGCCCTTTTTATTCCTTCAGGAATGTGACCCTTCCCCTTCTCTCACCCACGACTTTCTACGTGACGATAATGACCACGATCATCTCCTTCCAGGTCTTCGCTCCAATCTGGACGATGACCGGACCGCCGCCGGGCGGTCCCCTCGGAACGACGTCGGTAATCGTCTACTACCTGTACCAGAAGGGATTCGAGGAATACCAGGTGGGCTACGGATCCGCCATAGCTTTCGTCTTCTTCCTCATAATCCTCGCGATCACGATCTTCCAGAAAACTTATCTGGAGAAGAAGGTGTACTATGAAGTCTAAGATATCCGCCGGAAGAATAATCATTTACGTGCTGATCACCCTGGGAGCGATCTTCATGCTCCTGCCCTTCCTCTGGATGATCTCCACGTCCTTTAAGACCCAGCCCGAAGCCATCAGAATACCGCCCACCTGGATTCCCCTCCATCCCACCCTGAATGCTTACGCCGAGGTCTGGCAGAAGGTTCCCTTTCCCCGCTATATCTACGTATCTATAATCACCACGGTCTTCACTTTGCTTGGGGTCTTGATAACATCTATTCTCGCAGCCTATGCCTTTTCGTGGTTCGAATTTAAAGGAAGGGAAACCCTCTTCGTCTCCATCCTCTCCCTCATGATGATACCCATTCCAGTCTATGTGGTCCCGCTCTTTATACTGGTGCAGAGGCTTGGCTGGATAGATACCTTTTACGCCCTGATCGTCCCCTGGTCGGTGAACGTCTTCAGTATATTCCTTTTGCGACAGCACTTTCGATCGGTCCCCCGGGACCTCTACGACGCTGCAGTCATAGACGGCTGCAGCAGATTCAGGTTTCTCTTCACCATACTCATGCCCCTCACGAAACCCGCCATCGTTACCATCTCGATCTTCAGCATCATCGGTTCCTGGAACGCCTTCATGTGGCCTCTGATGGTAACCAACGCCGATCGGATGAGGCCCATTCAGGTGGGACTCGCTTACTTCGCTCAGGGCGAAACGACGAATTATCCTGCACTCATGGCAGCATCAACCATCGCCATACTGCCCCTCGTCATCCTTTTCTTCGTCGCCCAGAGGCAGATAGTGGAGAGCTATGCGAGGAGCGGGCTGAAGGAATAAAGACCTTCAGGAAAGGCCCACCGATTCCCTCAGTTTTTTGACCGTCTCCTCATCGAGGGGGCGCATTTCGCCGGGCTTGAGTTCTTCCGGAAGCCTCAGAGGACCTATGGCCACCCTGACGAGCCTCTCGACTTCCCTCCCTATACATTTTATCGCCCTTCTTATCTCCCTTTTTCTGCCCTCCGATATCTCGATGAGGAGCTCCCGGGAACCCGTTTTTTCCACTTTTTTCGGCCTGAAGGGTCCGTCATCGAGGACAATTCCGCTCCTGAGCCTCATTAATTCTCCATCAGTCAACGGGCCCCCCGAAACCGCGACCCTGTAAGTCTTGATAACCCCGTATCTGGGATGGGTCAGCCTGTAAGAAAGATCGCCGTCGTTCGTCAGAAGCATCAAACCCTCCGATTCCCTGTCGAGCCTGCCGACGGGGTAGACCCTCGGGGTCCCGTGAGGAAAATAATCGGAGAGGGTCTTTTTCGCGTGTCTGTCGGAAAGCGTCGAGGTAACTCCCCGGGGTTTGTAGAAAGCGTAGTAAACAGGCCTCTCCATAGCCCGGATGGCCTTTCCCCTGACCGACACGAGGTCCTTTTCCGGATCGATCTCGTGCCACGGTTCCCTCACCACCTCCCCGTTTACGGTCACCTGGCCGCTCTTTATGAGCTCATCGGCCTTTCTCCGGGAAGCCACGCCGGATAACTGCAGGTATTTATTGAGTCTCATGGAATTCCCTTAAAAGAGGCTGGCGGGGGCTCCGAAGGAGCCCCCGCCAACTACCCCCTATAGCCGGTCTCTTATTTCCCTCCATTGCAAGTTGTCTATTATTTACCGTTGTGCTTCGTACTATCAAGGGGTTAAATCGTAATTCATTAGTTTTCAACGATTTATCGTCATCCCGGTAGTTATCAGTGCCCCTTGCGGGTCAAACAGTGCCCTTAAATAAGATGTTTACCCGGGGGTCGGAATCGAAGCTATTTGCCCTTCAGGACCGCGAAAGTCGTGACTCTCATCTTCTGCCCTTTGTTGAATTCCACGATACCATTTAGATCCCTCGCATCTGTCCTCGAAGATGGGCAAAAACCACTACCGGCCCTCATCTTCAACCTGTCTTACCTCGCTCTGATCCCTCTTACCTGCCTGACCATGTCCCTGTCATCAGCACAGCCTCGCCTTATAGCCCGGCGACCTCGAAGCCACGTGATACTGAATCCGAAAGAGTTGCAAAAGACGACTCAGCAAGTGATAAAAAGTGTCATTCCTATTATCGACCTCCGATGAATTTTTCGCGGTATTGACTAAACCGACCTGAAAAGTTAAACTATTTATTCGAAGAACAACGTTTATGGGGCTGTAGCTCAGTTGGGAGAGCGCAGGAATCGCACTCCTGAGGCCGGGGGTTCGAATCCCCCCAGCTCCATTTTATGCCCAACCCCTTCCATTAATTCGTGTGCTGAAGACATTTTCTTTTGTCATCAAACTGCTAAAATTTCGCCTTCCCCTTGAAAAAATCGCCCGTCACATATATCAATAATTCAGGATTTTATGCTTTCCTTCGGGCCGATTCCCCCATCGGTCGAGAGGAAGCTGAGTCCTGCACTTCTGGATCTGGATATGAGGAGGTAGTTCTTTGCCGAGGAAAGAAAGTTGGGGTGAGAAAGAACAGCCTTCAGGAGATGGGGATCTCTCGAACGTCCTCAACCTTCTCGCCCTCACGCTGAGAACTGCGTCATGTCTGGCTAATCTGTCAATTTCTTCGGGAAAACGCCGGGTGCATTACTGCCCTGGCGAAAACCGAATTCCCTTGAATCCACAGGGAAAATAGGGAGGTGACCATGAGGAAATCCATCGGCTCTCTTCTGGTTCTGCTCTTCCTCGGCGGAATGCTGTCTGCTGAGGATGCAGTGCCGGTGGAGAGAGAAGGCAGGACGAAACCTTCCGGCCCCGATCGGGAAAAGGCCGTCAGGGTCGAAAAGGGCAATGCTTCGGAGAAAGTCCTCTACCTGAAAAACGCAGAGGATTCCCCTGAGGCCTACAACAGGGAAGTTGAAGCCATGAAATTACGGCTCGAGAGGCAGCGGCTGGAAAACCTCATCGAAAAGTACAGAAGGGAAAACGACCAGGTCAGGCTCAGGGAAGCGCAGATCGCCCTTGACAAATTCCTCCACCCCTGGAAATACAGAAAGTCGGGAGAGAGAGTCATCAGGATCAAGAGCGGCAACTCCTTCAGGGCGAAAAAGGTAACCGGGAAAAATACGGAGGAGTCGAGATGAAACTGAAAGTCCTGTTTTTATCGATCATGTTCTCCGCTGTTCTTGCCTACTCCCTTGAATCTCCCGTTCCCGGGGCAAGGGCTCTGAACCGTTCGGTAGTTCACCTGGAAAATTTGAATATGGACATCGTCGTCTACAAGCTGATGGACCTTTCCACGGGAAAGATTTACGAAAAGGCCTACGACGAAAACGGCAAAGAGGTTATCCTCGATCACCTGCTCCAGAGAGAAGCCTTCGCCAGGGAGACGAGGTACGGAAAACTCGACAGAAGGCTCTTTGACATCCTGAGAACCGCCGGAAAAAACGATCTCATCATGGTAACCATCTGGCTGGCTTGTCCCGATCCCTCCGAGCTCTATCCCAGGTCAGAAAACATGACAAAGGCCGACAGAATAGAAAGGACCCGCAAAATTCTTCCGATCATAGAATCCGCCACCAGGCCTATCGCCGAGAGGATAAGGGAAATGGGCTTCAAGGCGTCTCAGGGTGCTCTCGCTCCTTTCGTCACCGCGAAGCTCACCCCCGATGCCATCCGGGAGATAAGCCAGGAGCCCGCCGTGGTCAAGATTTACGGGCCAACTGAGGACCACAGAAACAGCGATTACGGCACGACAACTGAGAGAGCCACCTTCGCCTGGCTCGGGGGCATAGACGGCAGAAACACTGTCGTCTGTGTTCACGAGGACGACGGCGTCTCCTCGGCCAATCCTTACCTGCCTCCCGTTGTTTACTGGAAGCCCTGGAGTCCCAATGTGGAAGCCCACGCGACCGGAGTCGCCGGTGTCATCGCTTCCCAGGAAGGACTGGTCAGGGGTGTCAGCTACCATGCCGATACCCTGCTGTCCGCCAATTTCCAGGAGTTCGGAAACCTGGCTGCCTACGACTCAGCAGCTCTCTGGGCAATCAACATGGGAGCCGATGTGATAAACATGAGCTGGGGCGGCTGTGCTTACTCGGGCGAGATGAACGATCGCTCCCGGTGGGTCGACTACCTCATAAAGGTGCACGCGATAAGCATAGTCACCAGCGCAGGGAACACCGGTAACTGCAGCGGGGACACTCACGTCGGCAATCCGGGCAATGCATATAACGTCATAACAGTCGGCTCCATGGACGACCACGACAACGGCTTCTGGTCCGACGATAATATCTCCAGTTTCTCGCAATACGTCAATCCGGTATCGACACACAGCGACAGGGAAAAGCCCGAGCTCGTAGCGCTGGGTGAGGACGTACTCATGTTGAGCACATCATCACCCTGGACGGGCTATATAAACAGCGGAACGAGCTTCTCATCGCCCGCCGTGGCGGGTGCCGCCGCCCTCCTCATGGATGCGAATGACAATCTCAAATACTGGCCTGAGGCCGTCAAGGCCATCCTCATGGCCTCAGCGTTTCACAATATTGAGGGTCCTGAACTGCCAAATTCCGGAGGGAGCTGGACGGCTTATGATGACAAGGATGGCGCCGGGGAGATCGTCGTCTCAACGGCCGTCACTGCAGTGATCAACTCCTGGTACAGGACAGCCTCTGTGACGCCGTCGAGCTTCGATCCTGACGGCTACATCGATTACGAGGACGCCATTGATGCCACCGAGGGAGATACCTGGAGAGTGGTATTGTGCTGGGACGCCACGGCTTCGGGTGGCCCGAACTACTCGAGTGACACGCTCAACGCCGATCTCGATCTTATAGTCCTCGACGAAAATGAAATCCCCGTGGCCACGAGCAATAGCTGGGACAATTCCTATGAGATATGTCAATTTGTGGCAACCACTACCCAGCATTACACAATCAGGGTGTCGAGGTACAGGTTCGACCCGGGTACCTCGACTTACCTCTCCGTAGCCTGGGCACGCAAGGAAGACGTTTCTCCCTGTTCCAGAGCCATAGATATATCTCCCGGCGATACCATCACCCAGGGCACGTACAAGGGCGCGATGTTCTGGGACGATTACAACATTTCATCGTGGACCGAAACGGGAAGAGAGATAGTATTTCGGCTCGATGTGCCCTATAGCGGGGCGGAGATACAGGCCCATATATTCAACAACCCTTATGACGTGGACATCTTCATACTGAACGACTGTGACAATAACTCGGCTGTGGCTTATGGGAACAGCTTCGCCACTTATCCCGATGCGCCGGCGGGAACCTACTACCTGGTCGTGGACGGCTATCATGGCGCCATTTCGACCTTCGACATAACCGTCTCCCTGGTCGGGGAACCGAACCTCACTCACTATCAGCCCGCAGCCTGGCCCTATCCAGTTTTCCCGAGAGATACCTCTGACACAGGTCCTTATTACGGTCCACTTCCACCGGAACTTCCGAGTGACGACACCACTTATCTGAATATGATGGGCACCAACAACGGAAGTGCTCCCACCGACACGATTTTCAGACATCAGTTCTACATCGATGGAGTCCCCACGTGGTGGGGAGCCTGGGCAGCCAACAACATCAACCCGGGTGAACTCTTTATTCACGCCAATGTCCCCGTGATGATAAAGGGCGGGAGACATACCATCGGCGATTCTATCGACGTCGACAACGTCATAGCCGAATCTGATGAGAGCGATAACTACTACGAGCATCAGTTCGTATGGAAACCCATAGAGATCCAGAAGGAGGTCCCCTATCTGAGCACGAGGCCGCCTGATTACGGCTCGGGGATCTATCCAAACTGCGATGGCTACAAGTTCCGTAGGTCCGGCATGTATGCCTATGGAGTGGGGATAGCGCCGACCACCGATGACGAAGACTATGACCTCAGGCTGTATACCGATTACTCGGGCAGCGAGTCGGGCTTCAGCGTTCTCGCTGATGGTTCTTATTACGCGGGTCCCAACGTGGACTTCGTTGTGGCCGCATACAGCGGGACCCTCGACTCGATCTACCCCGCCGTTACAAGATACCTTAGCGGCCATGATAACTACTATATAGATGCCACCGATTCACAGGACAGGCTCTTCGTGCCGCCCGTCATGCTGAGCGATCAGAACCTTCCGCCCCACAGGCTCCTGAACATCTACGAGGTGCAGCTCAGCGACACAACTGAATACTATTTCTACCTCACGAACTCGAGCGGAAATGCTAACCTGGGCTTCGGCCTCTTTGGACCTGACACGGGTTATTACGGGCGCGGGGATTTCCTGGTCTGCGGCAACTCCAACGGACCCGGAGGCGACGAATCTTTCGTCTATACACCTTCTATCTCCGGGTGGTACGTCCTGGCTGTCTACAAGAACTCCAGCGAAGATGAGGCTCTCGATGCCGTTTACGGCATCCAGATTTATTCGGGCTTTCTCTGCGGAGACGCCAATTCCGACGGCAACGTCAACTACATCGACCTGACTTATCTCGCGAACTTCCTCTTCGGCGGCGGACCTGCTCCGATGCCTTACATGTCTGGAGACGTCAACGGCGACTGTACCCTCTCCATCAGCGACCTGACCTATTTCGCCAATTATCTCTTTGCGGGTGGACCGGCGCCCAACTGCTGCCCGACAGTCAGCACGGAGAAAGAGACATCGGGTTCGAAAGAGAAGTAGATCACCGGAAACTGAATTAAATGGCGGGGCGGCGTTTCCCTTTCGGGAAACGCCGCCCCTGATCCTAAGCCGGTCTTCAACGCCCCTTTTAACTCCCCCTTCTCCTTTCCCTTCTCAAAGACACTAATAGTAAAAGCACCGAAAGGACCAATGTCAAGAGGGTGAGTTTCAAACCCATGTAAAAACTGCCAGGATAAAACCTCAGTTCCACCCTGTGCCTTCCCGGCGGTATCTCAACTCCCATCAGCGTGAGGTCGACGGGATAAAACCTCGTCTCCTCCCCGTCCAGAAGAACCTTCCACTCGGGATACCAGACCTCGCTGATAACGAGAAAGGCGCTGTCGGGGACCGACACCTCAAAGACATCACCCTGGTCCCACTTCTCCAGAACCTCAACCGTTCCGCTGTCGGAATAGGTCTTCCTCGCTACGCCCAGGGACTCCACGAGAGCCACGCTTCGATAGTCGAAGTCGCCGCTCTTTATCTCCCTGAGCGCCTCATCGAAACCGACAGACCTCGCTTCCCTAACGAGAAACGCCCTCGGAAGGCGGTTTTTGTTCTCGACGATCTCCATGGACTTACGGGCGAGATCGACGTCCAGCCTGTATTTGACGTTCAGAAGGTCGAACTTCAGGGCCGGAAGGGCGTTCATGTAGAACTTGATGTATCGATCGAGCTTCAGGACCTCATATCCGTCGATTATCTCATAGCCCACGATGGGGCCCGCGTTCCTCGGGAGGTAGAGATAGCCGTCTTTTCTGATGTTCAACCTGAAAATACCCCTGTCATTCCTGACCCGGGCGGGAAGCTTCGTTCTATCGTAATAACGCGCTGGATCCTTGTCACCCAGCGGGAAATCGTGGCCGAAAAGATAGAGATCGAAAGCTATGAGGAGAGGTATCAGGGTGAAGTAAAGCTCGTTCCCTGTCCTGTAAAAGGCGAAAAAGAGCAGAAAGGACAGCAGGGAGATAAGGAGAAAAACATTGACAGCTTTAAGCCTGACACCGTGGTATACCATTTCCCTGTAATCTGACGGTGTCCCGCCGAACCTGAGGTATATCTCGAGGGCAAGAGCGAAGACCACCGCCGCGCCGAGTAACTTCAGAAACCCTCTGAGGAGTCCGCGGTCAGCTTTCCTGAGGTAATCGATGGCGAAACCGGTGAGGACGGAAAAGGTCAGGACAAAGAAGGCGGAAAACCTCGGGGGATTCCTGAATTTCTGAAGGGGCGGAAGAAGGTGATAGAGAACGTAATAGAGTCCGCCGTATTTGCCCATGGAAAACCAGAGGCTGAAAAGGCCGATGGCCCCAAATAGCCATGCTTTACCCCTTTTCCTCCTGAAAAGATAATAGAGGGAAAGCAGGAGGGGCAGGATCCCCACGTAGATTCCCGCCTCCCAGTAGGACCAGTAGTTGCCCCCGAAGTAAAAATTCCCCCCGCGTATCCCGTTTATGCTCCCGTAATACTTGGGCACGAGAAGCTTTATCAAAAGGACCAGCGGCTTCACCGAATTCTCCGCCGATGCCTCGAAATCGAGGACCTTTCTCTCGGTGAAGGCGTTCATGAAATTGGTGGGGATGACCTGCCACAGCCAGAGCCCTCCGAAAATCAGGATCATGAGGGCAAATAGCAGGACGAGCCTGAACCTTTCCTTGAGTGTTCTCCTGACCACGAGAAAATAGATGAGGTAGAGCCCCATGAAAAGGACCAGATAAACCATTAGCTGCGGATAACCCGCCAGGGCTATAAAGCCCAGGAATATCCCCGTGAGGACGCTGTAAAAGAGGCTCGATCTCTCGAGGGCCCTGTCGAAAACCAGGAGGAGGAGCGGGAACCAGGCGAAGGTGTTCACGATTATCCCGTGAATTATGTGGAGGACAAGGAAGCTGGAGAAGGCGTAGGTGATCCCAGAGGCAGATGAGGCCAGCTGTGATGCCCCCCATCTTCTCATGAGGTAATAGGCCGAAAAAGCAGCAATCAGGAAGTGGAGTACTATCTGAAGCTCGAGGAGATAAAAGGAGAGGTGTCCGCCGGGAGAGAAAGGGACAAGGAGGAGGTTAAATGGGTAAAAAACGGCGGCCTGAGGCTCAGAGAGAAAGGGCATCCCGGAAAAAATGTAAGGAGACCAGAAAGGCAGATGGCCCGAGTGCAGAGCTTTTACCAGGTAAAAACGCAGGGGATAGAGATATTCTATCATGTCCTCCCAGAGGAAGTATTTCCTCGAGAGGATCTCTCTGAAGAAAAAGAGGACAAATAGGAAAATGAAAGCAGGATATGCATAAGGGGGAAGCCTGAAGGGCTTTTTCTCCCTGGATTTTCCCTTTTTCCTGGTTTTCTTCATCCTTTAAAGACCCACCGGTCGCTGAGAAAGAAATTGATAATGACTGCCACGCCTATTCCAATCGCGTCGGCAATTAAATAGTTTAACCCGAGCTTCAGCAGAAATGCAAACATAGCGTAGTTGCCGAGGGCAGAGGTCGAAGCCGTAGCAAGGTTGTATTTGAGGAGCCTCAGGAAGACGCTCTCTGCTCTCCTCTCCCTCCAGGTCCAGAGGTTGTTCCAGAAGAAGTTGTTGAGGATGGATAGCTCTATGGCGAGGGCTCCCGAGAGAAATTTATCCAGACCGGCAAAATTCACGAAAATGTAGAGGAGCCCCAGGTTGACGACGACGCCGGAAGCGCCGACCACAGAAAACTTCAGAAACCGCTTTATGTCCAAAAAGCCCCATAGTCGCATCCTAAGAATTATTCACTTTTTCCCCATCCCCGTCAACGGGCATCGCGCCCCTTAACCAACTTGACAGGATGGCGCTTTCCGCATATTCCTATATCTGCGTCTTTGTTGACACTTGTTATGTCGAAGTTTAAAATCTGCCCAATAGGAGGTTTTATCTATGCTGGAAAAGCTGCTCGATAAGGACAGAGTTATTCTCAATCTCAAATCCAAAAACAAGGATGACGTGCTGAGGGAGCTCCTGGCCGCTCTCAAGCTCCCTGAGGACAAGGAAAAGCTCGTCTACGAGGCGCTCAAAAAACGGGAGTCGATCGGATCCACCGGGATAGGCAAGGGCATCGCGATACCTCATACGAGAAGCCTGGTTCTGGATAAGGTCTACCTCGTCGTGGGCAGATCCAAAGAGGGCATCGACTTCGACGCGCTGGACGGCAAGCCGGTACACCTCTTTTTCCTGCTCTGCGCACCTCCCCAGGACCCGGGCACGACCTACCTTCTCACCCTCGGCAAAATAGCCCATGTGGCCCGAAAGCTATCGAAAAGAGAGGACTATATGGAAATAGAGGATCCCGATGAATTCATAAAGTACCTGGCGAAACTGGAAGAGGAAGAATGAGATGCATCCTGTTCTCGAAGCCCTTATCGCCCTGAACGACCTGGACGTTATGATCCAGGAGCTCCAGAGCCCCGACTATCGGGAGATCGGCTTCGACGTTGAGGACCAGATCTTCAAATTGGAGAAGGCGAGAGCCGAGATAATCAAGAAGATCCCCGAGGACGTACTTAAGAAATACGAGAAGCTCAAGAAAAAATACAAAAGGGGCATCGCGCCGGTTATCGGGGGTGTATGCATGAATTGTTTTTCCCTACTCCCTATAGCCATGACCTCCGAGGCCGATAGAAACGAAAAGCTCTCTACCTGTCCCAACTGCGGCGTATTCATCTACTGGGTATGAGAGATCTATCCATCGAAGAAGAGCTCAAAATCATCAAGAGGGGCGTCGCCGAGCTCATTCCCGAAGAAGAGCTCATGGAGAAACTCAAGAGGAAAAGGGCAAAGGGGGAACCCCTCAGGATAAAATACGGCGCAGACCCCTCCCGGCCTGATCTCCACCTCGGCCATTACGTATGCCTCAGAAAGCTCAAAGAGCTCCAGGATCTCGGGCATCACATAATCTTCATCGTGGGCGATTTCACTGCGATGATAGGCGATCCCTCGGGGCGCTCGAAGACGAGGCCCCAGCTCTCCAGGAAGGAGGTGAAGGAAAACTCCAGGACTTACTTCGAACAGGTCTTCCGTGTCCTCGACAGGGAGAAGACGGAAGTCAGGTACAACTCGGAGTGGCACGAGAAACTGACGGCCCGCGACGTGATCAAGCTCGCCTCCACCTATACCGTCGCCAGGATGCTCGAGAGGGATGACTTCGAGAAGCGTTTCAGGCAGGAGATCCCGATATCGATCCACGAATTCCTCTACCCCCTGTTCCAGGGCTACGACTCCTATGTGATAGCCTCCGATATCGAGGTCGGGGGAACGGACCAGAAATTTAATTTCCTCATCGCCAGGGAGATCCAGAAGGCTTTCGGCCAGGAACCACAGGTAATCCTCACCCTGCCTCTCCTTGAGGGCACCGATGGAAAACTCAAGATGTCTAAATCTTATGACAACTACATCGGCCTCACCGAGCCTCCCGGAGAGATTTACGGGAAAGTCATGTCAATACCCGACGAGCTCGTCCCCAAATACTTCGAGCTCGTCCTCGGATACGAGGGGGAGAGGTTAGAGGAGATCAAAGCCCTCATGAAGACCGATCCCAGAAACACAAAGGCTCGACTCGCCTTCGAGATCGTCGAGACGCTCTATAACAGGGAAGAGGCAGAGAGATCTCAGAGGGAATTCGACAGGATCTTCAGGGAGAGGGGGATACCCGAGGATGTTCCCATCTTCGAAATCCCGCCGGAGGGCAAGGACATAATTTCCATAATCTTCGAAGCAGGACTTACCTCCTCCAAAAGCGAGGCAAGGAGACTCGTAAGGCAGGGGGGAGTGAAACTCGATGGGACTCCCATCACCGATGAGAAGGCAATCCTCAGGGCCGACGGCGAGAAGATCCTTAAGGTCGGCAAGAGGAGGTTCCTTAAGTTAGTTCCCTCAGAAAACCGATGAAAATTGGAATAATTCCGCTATACGGCATAGGAGATGTGCTGATGACCACTCCGGCGCTCAGGGTCCTCAAGGAAAACCGTCCCGATTGGGAGATAACCTACCTGACGATGTTCAGGAGCACCTATCAGGCTCTGCTGGGCAACCCGGACGTTGACCATCTGATCTACTTCCCCTTCCTGAAACAGGGGAAGGTAGAGTCGCTGAAATACGTGTTGAGCATGAGGGGCAAGTTCGACATCACCATAAATTTTTTTCCATCTAACCGATCGGAATACAACATCCTCGCCTTCCTTCTCGGAGCTCCCAAAAGGATCGGCCATAGATACCTCAAATGCGACAAAAGAGAGCTCAATTTCCTCAAGAACATCACCATAAAGGAGGACCCGGAGCTTCACGCCGTAGAGGAGAACCTGCGGCTTTTAACCCTCCTCGGAATTCCCGAGAAGAAGATTCACCGTTACCCCCTGCAGTACTTCGTCGCCGAGGACGAGGTACATTTCAGGGAGAGCTTTCTGAGGGAAAAGGGCCTCGAGAATCACGTCCTTATAGGCTTCCACCCAGGCTCCAGCGTTTTCAAAAACCACGTGAAAAAGAGGTGGCCGAGGGACAAATTCGTCGAGCTGGCGAGGAGATTTCTCTCCGACATCCCGGGCTCAAGGATACTTCTCTTCGGAGGGCCCGAGGACGAGGAGGTAAAGGATTACATCGCCGAAAAGGTCGGAGAGGGAGCGATATCGGTCAAGACGGAGACCCTGAGGGAAGCCGCCGCCATAATGTCCCGATGTTCCCTTTTCGTGACCAACGATTCGGGCCTCATGCACCTGGCGGCCGCATTACAGGTTCCCGTCGTGGCCATTTTCGGGCCAACAAATCCCACATGGGTGGGCCCCTGGACAGAGCAGAAAAGGATCGTGCGGCTGAACCTCCCCTGTAGTCCCTGTTTTCACTATTCCCCCAAGCCAATGACCTGTCCAGCCGGCCTCGACTTCGCCTGCCTCAAAGACCTCCCCGTGGACATGGTCTATAAAGCCTCCATGGAACTCCTTAATGCTTGAGCCTCTTCTCGCCCTCTTTCTGCTTCTGCCCTTTCGAATAGGAGAAAGAGCCCTCTATCATGTCAAGTACGGGCCCTTCAAAGCCGGCACGTTAGAGCTTTCGGTAGTTGACACCGTGAGGATAAGGGGACGACTCGCCTACCACTTTCTCCTCAGGGCGGAGACAAGAGAGCCCTTCTCGACCTTTTTTAAGGTGGCCGATGAGATCCATTCCTACGTGGACGTTGAATCCTTCGCCACACTTCGATATGAAAAGCATCTCAGGGAAGGAAAATACAGGGCTGACAGGGTCGTCGATTACGTGCCCGATTCGGGAAAGGCCCTTTACCCCGAGGGGGACACCGTTGAAATCCCGCGCGGTGCGCTCGATCCCCTTGCTGTCTTCTATTTCGTGAGGCTCAAAAGGATCGAATCCGGGGAGACCCTCAGGGTGCCCTATCACGTGGACAGGAGGAGCATGACACTGGTGATAACGGCTGAAAAATACAGGAGTTTCAAGACCTTCCTTGGAAAATTCAGGGCTTTAAAAGTGGTTCCGGATTTCAAGGGGGTCAATGTCTTCAAATCCAGGAGGGGTATGGAGCTCTGGATCTGCCCTGACCTCGGCGGCGTTCCGCTCAGGATAAGCACGAAGCTCTTTATAGGTTCCCTCAGGGCTGAGATCTTCGATTACTTCCCAGGCTCTCGATAGCCTCTCTCAAAGCCCGTATGCCCTCCACAAAGCGGGGACCGGGCCTCGTGATCACATCAGGATCCAGACCAGTTATGATCCACCCCCTCTTCACCGCCTCGACCTTCTCAAAGCCGAGCCTGCCGATCACGGCATCCCTGGAAGCTCCTTCATATATGAGGATTATCACCTCGGGATTCCTCTTGACAACTGATTCCATCGACACCACGAAATAGCTCTTCTTAACATCGGAAAAAATGTTGACTCCGCCGGCGACCTCCAGAAGCTCGTTGACAAAGGAAGACCCTCCCGCCGTATAGGGGGGATCGGGTGATAGCTCCAGATAGCACCTGGGACGCCACTTTGATCTCGTGCTACTCAGGGAGTCGACGGCAGATTTCAGCTCCGCCACGAGTGACTCAGCTCTCGCCTCAGCTCCGAGAAGCCGTCCCACCTTCTTTATTGCCTCGTAGATGCCCGAGATCGACTCCGGCGATACGTCGACGGTCTCGATGCCCAGGGCGGAGAGCTCCTCCCTGACGTGCCTCTGAAGGGGAAGTGTCAGAAAGACGAGGTCGGGTTCGAGCGATTTTATGAGTTCTATTTTGGGTGAGATCAGGTCTCCCACCTTCCGAACTCTCTTCGCCTCCTCGGGATAATCGCAGTATATCGTATTTCCGACGAGCAGATCTCCCCTGCCGATGGCATAGATGATCTCGGTGACGGCAGGAGAAAGGGATACCACCCGCGGACCCTGTACAGGCTGAGAACTGAAGATGAGGAGACCGAGTAAAGCAGCAATCACTTTCAAGCTATATGCGAGGGGCGGGACTTGAACCCGCACCCGCTTTCGGCGGACTGGATCCTAAATCCAGCGCGTATGCCAATTCCGCCACCCTCGCAACAAAAAGTGGAGCCGGTGGGATTCGAACCCACGACCCTCAGACTGCCAGCCTGATGCTCTCCCAGCTGAGCTACGGCCCCACTTGTGACGGTGATGATTATAACCGCTTTCCCCTCACTTTTCAAGTTCTGTCTCAAAACAGAGAAAGTTCTGCGTCGCCTCAAATTTCCTCTGTCTCTTCCCTGAAAAACTTCAGGAGTTTCAGGGCCCTGCCCTCCCCGAAACCCGGCACGGACAAAAGCTCCTCGTAAGATGCATTGAAGAGGTTCCTCAGGCTCCCGAATTTGCGGAGGAGCTCCCTCGCCCTCTTGGGCCCCACATCGGGCAATGATTCCACAACCCTGAGAAGCTTCTCCTCCTTTGTGCGCGCCTTTTTCTTGTTGAAGACCGACATCACTTCTCCAAGTTCCATGGATTCCCTTCGGGCAAGGATGGCAAGAAATTGCGCCGTCTCGGACCTGTCGGCGGTGAAGATCACCGGTATCCTGTAGTAAACGGTGATGAGGGCGAGGGCGCCGAGGAGACCCTTTTTCTTGACGCCCCTCACCTTCGACAGGGAGCCTCCCTCCAGTATAAGGATAGGCATCTCGCAGCTGTCCCTGAGGTCGGCCAGCTGCCTGAACACCCTCTTGTTCTTTATGGAGCTCGCGAAATCGTAGAGGCTTTTCCTCTCGACCAGCACCCTTTCCGAGAGGACATAATCCCCTATTGGCAGCGTCCCGTAAATGACGCTGACACCCTCCTTCAATATCAGGTCCGGTACGCCCGACTTACTCTCCCTTATATCAGCCAGAATCCTGGCCATGTCTCTATGATCGCACGGGCAATTCCCCCTGTCAAGGTTTTGCCCGGCCCTTTTCGTCGACGACGAAGGAGGTGTGGAGGTTGAAAAGGGAGGGCTCCTTCCGCACAGTACAGCCCTGTGCGTATATCCAATAAAGACCCGGTTTTGGGAAAGCC